>NZ_JBFAIU010000078.1:0-26061 GCF_040654855.1 Asanoa sp. NPDC050611 | reverse complement strand
CCCAACACGATAAAACACTCGGTGTGGGGGGATTTAAAGGGTGGGCTCACCCCACGGGCCCCGCCCCCCCCCCCCGGCCCCGGGGCCCGCCCGCGCCGCTTCGGGAGGGGCATCCGCGGCAACGAGCGGATCGCCGGCTGGTTGTTCGTCGCCCCGGTCGTCGTCCTGCTCGGCATCTTCTTCCTGCTGCCGATCATCATGGCGTTCTGGGTGAGCCTGACGGACTGGCGCGGCCAGGGGAGCCCGTTCAAGTCCGGCGTGCCGTTCGTCGGCACCGACAACTACACGGACCTGTTCACGCAGGACGGGCTGGCCCGCCGCGACTTCATGACCAGCATCCGCAACAACGTCTACTACGTGGGCATCGTCGTGCCGATCCAGACGGCGCTGGCGCTCGGCCTCGCGCTGCTGGTCAACAACCGGATGCTGAAGGGCAAGGGCTTCTTCCGCACGGCCTTCTTCTTCCCGTCCGTGACCAGCTCCGTGGCGATCAGCGTCGTGTTCCTGTTCATGTTCGCCAACTCGGGCGCCATCAACGGGATCCTGTCGATGTTCGGCATCCACGGCCCGGCCTGGTTCTCCGACGCCCGCGGCCTGATCCACCTCCTCCTCGGTGCGGTCGGCGTCGACAACCCGCCCGCCGCGCTGACCGGCGGCGGCCCGTTCGGCCTGACCTGGTGGGACTGGCTGTCAGGGCCGAGCGTGGCGATGTGCGCGATCATGGCGCTGGTCATCTGGACCACGTCCGGCACGTTCATGCTGATGTTCCTGGCCGCCCTGCAGAGCGTGCCGGTCTCGCTCGACGAGGCCAGCGAGCTCGACGGCGCGACCCGCTGGCAGCGGCTGCGCTACGTCACCCTGCCGCTGCTCAAGCCGACCATGTTCCTCGTCGTGACGCTCGGCCTGATCGGCACGTGGCAGGTCTTCGACCAGATCTACGTGATGAGCCAGGGCAACCCGGCGAAGACGACGCTGACCCCGGCGTTCCTGTCCTACCGGACCGCGTTCAAGGACTTCGAGTACGGCCGGGGCGCCGCGATCGCGTTCGTCCTCTTCCTGATCATCGTCCTGCTGACGCTGGCACAGCGCTGGGTCATGCGCGACCGCGACTCGCGGAGGTCCCCATGGCGACGCTGAGCTCGGCGAGCCAACGCCGCCGCCACGGCGGCATGGTCAACACCGTCGTCGGCTACGCACTCCTGATCTTCTTCGCGCTGGTCTTCATCTACCCGTTCGTCATCCAACTGGCGAACTCGCTGAAGACCGAGCCGGACGCGGCCGCGAACCCGCTGTCGCCGGTGCCGCAGCCGCTGACGACGGCGGGCTTCGACCGCCTGCTCAACGGCGACTTCCCGCTGTGGCTGGGCAACTCGGTGCTGATCGCGGTCGTGGTCACGGTCGGCCGCGTGTTCCTGGACTCGCTGGCGGGCTACGCGCTGGCCCGCCTGCGCTTCGGCGGCCGCCGCGCGATCTTCGCGACGATCGTGGCGATCATGGCCGTACCGGGCGTCGTGCTCTTCATCCCGAAGTTCCTGGTGCTGAACCAGCTGGGCATCTACGACACGTACACAGCGCTGATCCTGCCGTTGCTCGTCGACGCCGCGGGCGTGTTCATCATGAAGCAGTTCTTCGAGTCGGTCCCGCTGAGCATGGAGGAAGCGGCCCGCATCGACGGCGCGGGCGTGTTCCGGACGTTCTGGTCGGTGGTGCTGCCGATGGCCCGGCCGGCACTGATCACGTTGACGATCCTGTCGTTCCAGGGGACGTGGAACGAGTTCCCGCACACGCTGGTAGCGGTCCAGGACCCGAGCCTGTTCACCCTGCCGCGAGGGGTGGCCAACCTTGTTTCGGGCTCGCTGGGCGCGGGGACGCAGTATCCGTTGAAGCTGGGGGCGGCCCTGCTGGCCACGATCCCGGTGGCGATCATCTTCGCGATCTTCCAGCGCTACTTCGTCCGCGGCGCCACCGAAGGCGCCGAAAAGGGGTAAATCGACGTCGAGATCAAGTGCTGGATGGCTCGGGTCCGCGGCGGTCCGGACCGTCGCTCCCGCCAGGCACCGCTCCGCTGCCACGCCCGCGGCCGGTCGCCCTCAAAACAAGGGATTCACCGGCCGGCCGAGGTGCGTCGTCGGCACGGCGGGCTGGCCCGCGGCGGGGCAAGCGGTTGGCGGTTGTCGCGGCCTTGATCATGTTGTGCCGCCGCGCTGGCCGGTCGGGCGGCGAAGGGCGAGTTCGGCCCGATCCGCAGACGGCCGCGCCTGTGGCCGGTCGCCCTCAACCCGAGTGATTCACGGACTGGCCGAGGTGCGTCGTCGGGCACAGGCGCTGCTGGCCCGGGCGAGGCAAGCGGGGTTGGCGGTTGCCGGCCTTGGTCATGTTGTGCCGCCGCACCGCTGCCCGGTCGGGGGCGAAGGGCGAGTTCAGCCCGATCCGCAGGCCGCCGCGCCCGCGGTCGCCACCTCAACGACGACTGGCGGACTGCTGCCGGCACCCGTGGGTCAGTGAACGAAGCGCGCGTGGGGACGTCCGCGGGTCGGGACATCCGCGATCTTGCGGAGGTGTGGGTTTGGGCTGGGCGTGAGCCGGCGCGGACGTGGCAGCGGAGCGAAGCGGAGCGGTGTCTGGCGGGAGCGGCGGTCCGGACCGACGCGGGCCCGAGCAGGAAGCCCGCCCTTGATCTTGATCTAGCTCTCGGGTTCGGCGGTCAGGTCGACGTGGAGGCGGAGTTGGTAGACGAGCATGTCTTCGACGTCGAGGGCGCGGCCGGCGCCGTCCGGGGCCCAGCCTGCCGACGTCAGGAACTTGCGGGTCGCCGCGTCGCCGTCGTAGGCCCAGGCCACCGCCGCCGTGAAATTGTCCTCGCGCCACAGGTCGACGCTGGCCGCCAGTAGGCGGCTGCCGTGGCCGCGGCGGCCCCAGCGCGGCTCCACCAGCAGGTCCGTGACGGCCGCCACATCGTCCGGGAGCGCGGGCTCCTCCGGCGCGAGTGCCTGCTCGTCGGCGGGTCCGGAGGCGGCAAATCCCACCAGATACGATTGTTCGGCCTGCTCGACGGCCACCAGCACCCGGTGCCTCGGCGACGGCGGCTGTTCGACCGCGGCGCTCCAGCGTTCGGCGATCCATGCCTCGTCGAGGCTGTCGAGCACGGTTCGGGGCAGCATCCGGCGATAGGCGACCCGCCAGGTCGCGACCTGGATGCGGGCGATCTCGGCGGCGTCCTCGGGACGCGCCGGGCGGACGTACCCGAGTGCCATGAGTCGTCAGCCTACGGAGTGGGAGCAGGGCTTGATCGAGCGGGCCGCGCGCAAGGAGGTCGCGATCGTCGCCGGCCTCACGGTCGCCGTCGGCGCGTTCGTCGCCGTGTTCGCAGCGCGGCACGGGTTCTTCGACCTCAAGGTCTACTACGGCGCGGTCAACTACTGGATCCACGACCACGGCATGTTGTACGACTTCCTGAAGCCGAACAGCAAGTACGGCTTCACGTACCCACCGTTCGCGGCGATCGCGATGGTGCCGATGGCGGTCGTGCCGTGGGCGCTGGCGATCGTCATCAGCGTGGGGCTGTCGCTGGCGGCGACCTACGCACTGCTGCGCTGGCTCGTGCTGCCGGTCGCCGTGCGGGAGCGGTGGACGCCGTGGTTCGCGCTCGCGGTCGCGTTCCTGCTGATCGTGGCGTTCGAGCCCTACCGCGAGACGATCACGTTCGGCCAGGTCAACCTGCTGCTGATGGTCCTGGTCGGCGTCGACCTGCTGGTGGGCATCGCCGGCGGCCGGCGGTGGGCCGGTGTGGGCATCGGGCTGGCCACCGCGATCAAGCTGACGCCCGGCGTGTTCATCCTCTACCTGCTGGTCACGCGGCGGTGGCGGGCCGCGCTGGTGGCCGCGGGCACCGCCACCGTGGCGACGCTGGCGGCCGCGGCGGTCGACCCGGCGGCCTCGCGGGAGTTCTGGACCTCCGCGCTCTGGGACACCGACCGGGTCGGCTCGCTGGCGTTCGTCTCCAACCAGTCGCTGCAGGGTGTGGTGGCCCGGCTCGACCCGGCGCATCCGTCGACGCTGGCCTGGCTGGTCCTGGTGGTCGCCGCGGTCGGTGTCTGGGCGTGGCGGGTGCGGTCGGCCTCGGTGGTCGAGGGGTTCGCGCTGACCGGCGTGCTCGGCTGCCTGATCAGCCCCGTGACCTGGGTGCACCACCTGGTCTGGCTGCTGCCGGCGCTGATCCTGCTGGTCGACGCCGGGCTGCGGCGCCGGGGCTATCTGGTGTTCGCGGCCGTGCTCTACGCGGTGCTGTGCAGTCGGCTCGTCTGGGTCTTCGAGCACGGGTTCGGTGGCGTGGGTGGCTTCCTGGGCAGCAACGCGTACGTCTGGGCGAGCCTGGGGCTGTTGCTCTTCCTGCCGTTGCGGTCAGGCGGTGGCCGGGAGTCGGCGGCTGTAGCGGAGCTCAGGCAGGAGCACCGGGTCGCCGCTTGACGGCAGGGTGACCGGGTACGCGGCGTGCTCACCGTCAGCGACGAAGCCCGCCTTCTCGTAGAACCGGCGGCTGCGCTCGTTGGCGTCCAGGACCCAGAGGCGCACCTCCTGGTAGCCACGCGCGGTCAGCTCGGCCAGGGCGGCGGCGAGCAGGGCACGGCCCACGCCCGTGCCGATCCTGGTCGGCTCCAGGTAGATGGCGAGCAGCTCACCGACCGTGTGGTCGAGCACGGCGCGGTCCTGCTGGTGCCGGTAGGGGCCGATGGTCGCGAAGCCGACGATCGTCTGGCCCTCGGTGGCGACCAGGGTCAGGAAGCCCTGCGCGCCGTGCCACCTGCGGCGTTGCTCGGCACGCTGCTCGGGGTCGAGCGTGGCGAGCACCTCGGCCGGGATCATCCCGGCGTAGCCGGACTGCCAGGCCCGCACGTGCAGGGCGGCCACCGCGGCGATGTCGTCGCGCGTCTCGGGGCGGATGGTGACCATGCATCGGTGTCTACCCCTCCCGCCCGCACCGCGCGCGCGAATTTTGTCGTACGGGTCGGATAGCGTCCCGGGCGTGGCACTCGAGTCGTTGTCGTTGGCGCAGGCGCGCCGGGTCGCGCTGGCCGCGCAGGGTTTCACCGACCCCGCGCCGACCGGCGTGCCGACCGCGCGCCACCTCCGCCGGGTCGTCGGGCGCACGGGCCTGCTCCAGATGGACTCGGTCAACGTGCTGCAGCGGGCGCACTACCTGCCGCTCTACAGCCGGCTCGGGCCCTATCCGACGGAGCTGCTCGACCGGGCGGCCTACCGGCGGCCGCGGCTGCTCTTCGAATACTGGGGCCACGAGGCGTCGTTGATCCCGGTCGAGCTGCAGCCGGCGATGCGCTGGCGGATGGCGCGCGAGCACCAGTGGGGTGGGTTGCGGCGGTTCGCCGAGGAGCAGCCCGACCTGGTCAAGTGGGTGCTCGACGAGGTGCGCGAGTCGGGTCCCCTGTCCGCGGCCGAGATCGAGCGCGACGAGCCGCGCGACAAGTCCAACTGGGGGTGGAACTGGTCGTCGGTGAAGCAGGCGCTCGAATACCTGTTCTGGGCCGGGGAGGTGAGCGCGGCCGCGCGCAACTCCTCGTTCGCGCGGGTCTACGACCTACCCGAGCGGGTGCTGCCGGCTTCCGTGCTCGCGGCGCCGACGCCGACGGAGGCCGAGGCGCACCGCACGCTGGTGCTGGTCGCGGCCCGGTCGTTGGGCGTGGCGGCCGAGTTCGAGCTGCGTGACTACTTCCGACTACCCGTGGCCGGCGCGCGGTCCGCGATCGCGTCGCTGGTCGAGTCCGGTGAGCTGCTGCCGGTGCGGGTGGAGTCGTGGAAGCAGCCGGCCTACCTGCATCCCGAGGCCAAGCTGCCGCGGTGGGTGCGGGGTGACCGGCTGATCAGCCCGTTCGACCCGCTGGTCTGGGAGCGGGCGCGCACCGAGCGGCTGTTCCACTTCACCTACCGCATCGAGATCTACGTGCCGGCGCCGCAGCGGGTCTACGGCTACTACGTGCTGCCGTTCCTGCAGGGGGACCGGTTCACCGCGCGGGTCGACCTCAAGGCCGACCGCAAGGCGGGCATCCTCCGCGTGCCCGCCGCGTGGGCGGAGCCGGGCGTCGACCGTGCGGCGACGGCCCGGGCACTGGCGGCGGAGCTGCAACGGCTGGCCGGTTGGCTCGGTTTGGAGCGCGTCGCTCCGCCGGACGGCGGTGATCTGGGCGGGCCTGTTGCGGCGGCGCTGGCGAGCGCCGCCGGTGTACCGTGACGACCATGACCCCCGCGCCCGGCCCGGCCACACCCCAGGCCCCACCGGGTGGCGAGCCCACGGCCGGTGACCCGCCGACGAGCAACGTCGCCGGCGTCCCGGACGCGAAGGGCGCGGGCTCCTATGCGGCCGCATCCGGTGCGGAACACGGTGGTTGGCCCGCGGCCGACCATGCCGGGGCTCATCCCGCTCGGGTTGCGCCGGACGGTGCCGCGCCTTATGGCGGTCCGGTTGGGCCGGATGGTGCCGTGGCTTATGGCGGCCCGGTCGGCCCGGACGGTGCCGTGCTGAATGGCGCTCCGGTTGGACCGGATGGTGCCGTGCCGCCGGCGTTTCTGCCGCCGTCCTACGCGCCGCC
Organism: Asanoa sp. NPDC050611; assembly: GCF_040654855.1. Classification (NCBI taxonomy): domain Bacteria; kingdom Bacillati; phylum Actinomycetota; class Actinomycetes; order Micromonosporales; family Micromonosporaceae; genus Asanoa; species Asanoa sp. NPDC050611. Next base: position 19,459 of record NZ_JBFAIU010000078.1, on the reverse strand, counting down.
GCGGAAGGGGCGGGTCGGGCGGGCCTATCTGCGGATGCTCGACCGGCTGCCCGGCTGGCTCGGGCCGCTCGCGGTGCTGGGCTGCATCGGTGGTGCGGTCGGCTACACGCTGATCAGCAACCCGACCGACAGCGCGCCCGACGCGCCGCCGACGTGCATTCTCAAGCTGACCACCGGGCTCGACTGTCCGGGATGTGGCGGCACGCGGGCGGCGTGGTACCTGCTGCACGGCGACGTCGCCGCCGCGGCGCGGCATCATCTGCTGTTCGTGTTCGCGGTGCCGATCGTCATCTACCTCTACGTCGCGTGGGCGGTGCAGAAGTCGTTCGGGCGCAAGCTGCCCCAGCTGCGCATCCCGCCGCTGGCGATCGCCGTCTTCATGGGCGCCTGGCTGGCCTTCTCGATCCTGCGCAACCTGCCCTGGGCACCGTTCAACTGGTTCTACGTCTAGCAACGCACCGAAGGACCCGCCGGCGTCGGCCGGTAGGTCCTCGGTGGGGTGAGCTCAGCGCTCGGGATGGCCACCGTCGTCGGGGGCGTGGCGCATCGCGCGGGCTACGCGGACGGCCAGGTGGCGGCGGGCGGCGGTGCGGCGCATCGCGCGGTGGCGCTCGTTGGCGAGGCTGCGGAGCAGGTCAGCGTTCTCGTACATGATGGATCGTCCTTTCAGGCGCGGTGGATGTCGATGTCGCCGCTCATCGTGCGGAGCTGCAGGTTGAGCTGGTTGCCGTTGCCTTCGTCGGCGGCCGGCCCGTTGGTGCTCATGTCGAGCCCGTTGCGGGTGTCGCCGGACAGGGTGCGGACGTCGAACCACACCCCGGTGCCGGCCTGGACGCCGATCCGGACGTCGCCGGACGCGCTGGTCAGGCGGGCCGTGCCGCGGCTGGCCCGGCCGATGGTGATGTCGCCCGAGGCGGTCTCCGCGGAGATGTCGCCGGCGACCTCCTCGACCTGGACGTCGCCGCTCGCGTACTTGCCGGCGAAGCTGCCGCCCACCTGGCGCACCCGCAGGTCACCCGAGGCGCCCTTGGCGCGCAGGTGGCCGTCGACCCGCGTCAGCCGGACGTCGCCGCTGGCGGTGCCCACGACGGCGTCGCCGCTCACGTGCTCGGCCGCGATGTCGCCGGAGGCGGCGTCCACCTCGAACGCGCCGACCTGGCCGCGGCAGGTGACGTCAGCCGACGCGGCCTTGCCGGTGACCGCGCTGTCCAGCGGCACGTGCACCCGGATCGCGACCGAGCCGCCACGCAGCCGGAAGCCGCTCTGGTTGGGGGTGACGACGCTCAGCGTGTCGCCGTTGAACTCGACCTCGGTCTCGTCGGCCATCCGGCGGGACTCGCCGCGGCGGTCGGCCGGCTCGACGACCACGGACGCGCTGGGGCGGTCCTCGGCCACGACCTCGACCGAGCCAGATGCGATCTTGAACGCGACGGTGATCGGACCGTCGACGGGGAACTCGGGCATGACAGGGGTGCTCCTTCGCAACGAGAACCAGAGGGGGATCAGGCCCGGCCGTAGCCGGTGATGTGGCGGCGGCTCCGCCCCGGCGGGGTGCTCCAGCCACCGGGCGCGGCGGCCTGCGGCGGCGCGCCGGCGACGGCCGCGCCGATCACCCGGACGAGCCAGGCGTTGACCGAGATGCCCTCGCCGGCGGCGGAGCGCTCGACGGCGTCCTTGAGGCCCTCCGGGAGCCGCAGGGTCATCCGGGTGACGTCACCACTGGCGTCAGTTGACGTCGCAGTGCCGCCGGGTGGTGTCGGGGGAGCGGGCGGTGTGGGCGGCTCCGGCAGGTGCTCGGTCACGACCAGCTCCGGCTCGCGGCCGCGGAGCCGCAACTCGACACTGGCCGCGCTGAGCTTGGTGGTCACCTCGTCGGCGGCCTGGGCCAGTGCGTCGAGCAGCGCCAGCCGGGCGGCCGCGTCGATCGAGCCGCTGAGCAGCTCGGCCGCGCGGGTGACCTCGGGCCCGCCGGGTGCCGCTGCCGCGTTGAGGTCGCGGCGGAGGCTTTCGACGAACGGTGCGATGTCCATGACGTCACTATGCCACCGCAGTGACGTCAACGCAAGACGTAGTGACGGCATCGTGGTGTCGCCGAACCGTCCGCAGGCGATCGGGGTTAGAGTCTGCCGAGTCGCGCGAGGCAGAGGGGGCGCCGTGCCAGAGATCGTTCCGCCGCAGGTCAGGATCATCGCCTGGACCCAGTTCGAGGCGCCGGAGGACGTGCCCTGGAGCACGGACGCCGACGGTGGCCAGGCGCTCGCCGAGTTCGCGGGGCGGGCCTGCTACCAGTCGTGGAAGAAGCCGAACCCGGCCACCGCGACCAACGCCGGCTATCTCGCCCACATCCTCGAGGTCGGCCACCTCTCGGTGCTCGAGCACGGCTCCGTGACGTTCTACCTGAGCGGCGTCTCCCGATCGTTCACGCACGAGCTGATCCGGCACCGGCACTTCAGCTACAGCCAGCTCTCGCAGCGCTACGTCCCCGGCCGGGACGCGGCGATGGTCGAGCCCGAGGTGATCGCCGCGGACCCCGACCTGCACAAGACCTTCGTCGAGGCGGCCGAGGCCAGCGTGCGGGCCTACAACGAGCTGCTGGAGGGGCTGGAGGCGAAGTTCGCGGACGAGCCCAACGGCACGCTGCGTCGCAAGCAGGCCCGCCAGGCGGCCCGGGCGGTGCTGCCCAACGCGGCGGAGACCCGGATCGTGGTCACCGGCAACTACCGTGCGTGGCGGCACTTCATCGCGCTGCGGGCCACGGAGGCCGCCGACGTGGAGATCCGCGAGGTCGCCGTCGAGTGCCTGCGGCAGCTCCAGCGGGTCGCGCCCAACGTGTTCGCCGACTTCACGATCACCACGCTGGCCGACGGCACCGAGGTCGCGGAGAGCCCGTACGCGGAGCGCTCGTAGCAGCAAGCTGCGGGTAACCCGAACCCGACCGGACGAGACCGGCGCCGACCAGCCGTCCGCTAGGTTTGTCAGCATGACGCAGGAGCATTCTGGCGCGCGGCCGTTCGGTCAGCTGATCACGGCCATGGTGACGCCGTTCGCCTCCGACGGCTCGCTCGACCTCGACGGCGTCCAGCGCCTGGCGGCCTACCTCGTCGACGAGCAGGGCAACGACGCGCTGGTGATCAACGGCACCACCGGTGAGTCTCCGACGACCACCGACGGCGAGAAGGAGGCCACGGTCCGCGCCGTGGCCGAGGCGGTCGGCGACCGGGCGAAGGTGATCGCCGGCGTCGGCACCAACGACACCCGGCACACGATCGAGCTGGCGCTGGCCGCCGAGAAGGCCGGCGCGCACGGGCTGCTGGTCGTGACGCCGTACTACAACAAGCCACCGCAGGCGGGCCTGCACCGGCACTTCACCGCCGTGGCCGACGCCAGCGGGCTGCCGATCCTGCTCTACGACATCCCGCACCGCAGCGGCGTGCCGATCGAGACCGAGACGCTGGTCAGGCTGGCCGCGCACGAGCGCATCGTCGGCGTCAAGGACGCGAAGGGCGACCTGACCGCGACCTCGTGGGTGCTGGCCCGCACCGACCTCGCCTACTACTGCGGTGACGACGCCGCCACGCTGCCGGCCCTGTCCGTCGGCGCGGTCGGCATCGTCGGCACCTCGACGCACTTCACGGGCGCGCTCACCAAGCAGATGATCCAGGCGTACGGCCGCGGCGACGTCACCGAAGCGCGCGACCTGCACCGCCGGCTGCTGCCCCTGTTCACCGGCGTCTTCCGTACCCAGGGCACGATCCTGGTCAAGGCCGGCCTCGCCGCACAGGGCCTGCCGGCCGGCCCGGTGCGCTCGCCGCTGGTCGACGCGACCCCGGAGCAGGTCGAGCGACTGCGCGCCGACGCCGCGGCCTGCGGACTGGAGTTCCCTGCATGACACTGGCCCATCTCGAGCTCGAACCGCCGCCGCCGCTGGCCGAGGGCGGCCTCCGGGTCATCCCCTTGGGTGGCCTCGGCGCGATCGGCCGCAACATGACCGTCTTCGAGTACGACGGCAAGCTGCTGGTCGTCGACTGCGGCGTGCTCTTCCCCGACGTCGAGCAGCCCGGTGTCGACCTGATCCTGCCGGACTTCGCGCCGATCATCGACCGGCTCGACGACGTCCAGGCGATCGTGCTCACCCACGGCCACGAGGACCACATCGGCGCCGTGCCCTACCTGCTGGCCCACAAGAGCGACATCCCGCTGGTCGGCTCGCAGTTCACGCTCGCGCTGGTCGAGGCCAAGCTGCAGGAGCGGCGGATCGAGCCCTACACGCTGACCGTGACCGAAGGGCAGCGCGAGCGGCTCGGGCCGTTCGACGTGGAGTTCTTCGCCGTCAACCACTCCATCCCGGACGCGATGGCTGTGGCCATCCGCACGCCCGCCGGCCTGGTGCTGCACACCGGCGACTTCAAGATGGACCAGCTGCCGCTGGACGGCCGGATCACCGACCTGGCGGGCTTCGCCCGGCTCGGCTCAGAGGGCGTCGACCTGCTGCTCTCCGACTCGACGAACGCGGAGATCCCGGGCTTCGTGACCCCGGAGCGGGAGATCGGTCCGGTGCTCGACGCGATCTTCGCGCGGGCCCGCGGCCGGATCATCGTCGCGTCGTTCGCCTCGCACGTGCACCGCGTGCAGCAGGTGCTCGACGCGGCCGCGCTGCACGGCCGGCAGGTGGCCTTCATCGGCCGCTCGATGGTGCGCAACATGGGCATCGCCCGCGACCTCGGGCTGCTGCGGATCGAGCCCGGGCTCGTGGTCGGCATGGACGAGGCCATGCAGGCGCCGCCCGAGCGGATCGTGCTGATGTCCACCGGTTCGCAGGGCGAGCCGATGAGCGCGCTCGGCCGGATGGCCACCGGCGACCACCGGCACATCACGATCGCCCAGGGCGACACGGTCGTGCTGGCCAGCTCGCTGGTGCCCGGCAACGAGACCTCGGTCTACCGGGTGATCAACCAGCTCTCCCGCGCCGGCGCCAACGTGATCCACAAGGACGTCGCGAAGGTGCACGTCTCCGGGCACGCGCCGGCCGGCGAGCTGCTCTACCTGCTCAACGTCGTCCGGCCGAGCAACCTGCTCCCGGTGCACGGCGAGTGGCGGCACCTGCGGGCGCACGCGCGGATCGGCGTCGAGTCCGGCATCTCGCCCGAGAACGTCGTGCTCTGCGAGGACGGCGACGTCGTGGACCTGGTCGACGGCCAGGCCAGGCTGGTCGGCCACGTGAAGAGCCGCTACGTGTACGTGGACGGCCTGGCCGTCGGCGACATCGGCGAGTCCCTGCTCACCGAGCGCCGGATGCTCGGTGACGGCGGCTTCATCGCGGCCACCGTGGTGATCGACTCCGTGACCGGCAAGGTGGTCGGCGGCCCGGCCGTCTCGGCGAAGGGCTTCTCCGAGAACCCGGAGGCGTTCGACGAGGTCGTCCCGCTGATCACCGAGGCGCTCAGCCGGGCGGCGGCCGACAACGTCACCGACCCGCACCAGCTCCAGCAGGTGGTGCGCCGCACGGTCGGCCGCTGGGTCAACGACCGCTACCGGCGGCGGCCGATGATCGTGCCGACCGTGGTCGAGGTCTGAGCTTGCACCCGGGGGAGTTCCCGATCAGCGCCGAGCTGGTCGGGCGGCTGCTCGGCGCCCAGTTCCCGCGGTGGGCCGACCTGCCGCTGCGCCGGGTCGATTCCACGGGCACCGTCAACGCGCTGTTCCGCCTCGGCGACGACCTGGTCGTCCGGCTGCCCAGGGTCGACTGGTCGCTCGGCGACATCGAGACCGAGGCGGCCTGGCTGCCCCGCCTCGCGCCCCGGCTGCCGGTGGCGATCCCGGAGCAGCTCGCGGCCGGTGCGCCGGGCGAGGGTTACCCGTGGCCGTGGGCGGTCTACCGGTGGCTGCCCGGCGCCGTGCCGGTCGAGGGCCGGCTGGCCGACCCGCTGGGGCTGGCGGCGGACCTGGCCGGGTTCGTCCGGGCGATGCGGGCCGTGGACCTGCCGGGTGCGCCGGCGGCGTGGCCGGCGGCGGGCATTCGCGCCTGGACGAGGCCGCCCGACCCGCCTTTGCCGGGCTCGACGGCCTGGTTGATGCAGAGACGCTGGCCGCGGCGAAGGCGGCCTGGGACGCGGATCTCGCGGTGCCGGACCACGCCGGTCCGCCGGTCTGGCTGCACGCCGACCTGATGCCGGGCAACCTGCTCGTCGACCCGCGCGGGCGGCTGACCGGGGTGATCGACTTCGGCACGCTCGGCGTGGGTGACCCGTCCTGCGACCTGATCGTCGCGTGGAACCTGCTGACCGCCGAGGGGCGTGCGGCGTTCCGGGCGGCGCTCGACGTCGACGACGAGACCTGGCGCCGGGGCCGCGGCCGCTCGCTCGCGATGGCGGCGATCTCGTTGGTCTACTATCACCGGACCAACCCGGCGTTCGCCGCCAACGCGCGTTACGTGATCAGCGAGGTGGTGGCCGCGTGGGCCTCGACGAGGACCGGCTGACCGGCAACGTCACCGACGGGATCGTGCGGGTCGGTGACACCGTCCGCCGCCCGGCCGGGCCGCACACCGACGCGGTCGACGCCCTCCTCGCCCACCTGCACGAGGTGGGCTTCACCGGGGCGCCGCGCCCGCTGGGCCGCGACGAGCGCGACCGGCAGGTGCTCGAGTTCGTGCCTGGCGAGATGACCATGGAGATCGACCCGCGCGACCTGCCGGACATCGGCCGGATGCTGCGGGACCTGCACGCCGCCACCGCCTCGTTCGTGCCGCCGGCGGGCGCGGTCTGGCACACGGAGATCCCGCCGGTCGGCGTGCCGGGCGCGCCGGTCGGCGAGCTGATCTGCCACCACGACGCCGCGCCGTGGAACCTGGTCCGCGCCGAGCGTGGCTGGGTGCTGATCGACTGGGACAACGCGGGGCCGGGATCGCGCGTCTGGGAGCTCGCGTACGCGTCGCTGACCTGCTGCGGAATGCGCCCCGAGCGCCCGGTGCCGGAGTCGGCGGCCCGGCTGCGGTCGTTCGTGGACGGTTACGGCCTGGCCGCCGGGCTGCGGCCGGCACTGGCCGGGCTGCTCGGCGTCAACGCGGGCGCGATGTACGACCTGCTGGCCACCGGCGCCCGCGAGGGCCGCCAGCCGTGGGCGCGGATCTACACCGAGGACGGCCCCTTCTGGCGCGGCGTCGCGGACCACCTCGACCGCAACGCCGCCGTGTGGGCGTCAGCCCTCGGCGAGGATTAGCCCGACCTCCTTGGCCCGGTCGCCGAGGACCTCGCGGAGCAGGTCGGCCTGCTCCTTGGCCGTGGCCGGCGTGCTGAGGCGCTCGGCGGCCGCGGCGGCGGCGAGCAGGTCGATCTTGTCGAAGGCGGTGACGAACTTGCTGAGCAGCGACTGGGTGGGCGTGACCGGGTACGTCAACGGGATCGAACGCAGTCGCGCCTTCACTCCCGCGTCGTCAAGGGCGACGGTCAGTGCGGCGGTGAACTCTGCGGGGGTCATGTCGTCCTCCGTCGTGAACCAGGGCTTGGTGCTGCGCTCGTGTGACTGTCGGCTGTTCCAGTGCACGTGCTTGTCGTGGCGGTTGCGGTTCGGCCCGGCGTACGCGTAGGACCGGGGGCGCCACCCCTCGTCCCGGAAGCAGATCCGGTCATTGTGGATCCAGTAGTAGGCGGCCTCGTGCGCCTGGAACGCCCGCTTGCACGCGGCGATGTCGACACCGTCGACGTCCATGTCCCAGGCGTCGACCGAACCGTCCCGGTCGGGGTTGTGGTCGGAGTTGGTCGACTGGTGCGCCGTGTCGCCGATGGTCCCGTCGGAGGTCTTGTCGCGACGGGGCCAGCGGGCGTTGACCTCGTTGCGGAAGCGCGTCAGCGCGGGGTTCAGGAACCAGGCCATGTGACCGAAGTTACCGGTGTGTCCGGTTCATAAACATCCCTCGGGAGCGGTACGGACCTAGCTTCGCCACTCGTCCGCGAGGAGCCCGAACACCGCTTCGTCCACAAAGGCGCCGGCGACCCAGGCGTTGCCGCGCAGGGTGCCCTCGCGGCTGAAGCCCAGGCGCTCGGCGACGGCGATCATCGGGGCGTTGTCGGCGAGCGTCTCCAGCCCGAGCCGGTGCAGGCCACGCACCTGGAAGCCGTAGTGGCAGAGCAGCCGGATCGCGTCGCGGCCCAGCCCGCCGCCGCGCATCGCCGGCCGCAGCGACAGGCCGACGTGGGCCACCCGGTTGTGCAGGTCGATGCCCCACAGCAGCGCCTCGCCGGCCAGCGCGTCGTCGGTCAGCCGGACGACGCTGAAGACCGCGGCCTGGTCGCTGGGCGGTGCCGGCGTGAACGGGGACGCGGGGGAGCCGGGCGGGATCGGGCGCCAGGGTCGACCGTCCGCCCTGGACCGCATCTCGACGTCGTCGTAGAGGTCGGCGTGCAGCACCGGCACGTCCTCTTCCCGCCGGGCCCGCAGGAGCACCTTCTCGCCACGCAGCATGCCGCCGTTCGTACCGGATGCCGCACCAGTGATCAACCGTGTTCCGTTGAATCCGACATCCAGCGCGAGCCGGGCGCCATACCCTGAACGGGTCGGATCGCCCCAGGGAGGCCGGATGCCGCTGCACGCCGGGAAGGCGACCGAGGCCCAGCCGCGCCATCGCGCCGGCAACGTCGTCACCACGGTGGCGAACCCGGACTTCGGCCGCGAGCTGACCCCACCGGTGTACGCGCTGGGCGCCGACCCGGTGCCGGCCGCGGTCGCGTACCAGTTGATCCACGACGAGCTCCTGCTCGACGGCAACGCCGCGCTCAACCTGGCCACGTTCGTGACGACGTGGATGGAGCCCGAGGCCGGCGTGCTGATGGCCGAGTGCGCCGACAAGAACATGATCGACAAGGACGAGTACCCGATGACCGCCGAGCTGGAGCGGCGGTGCGTGGCGATCCTGGCCGACCTGTGGCACGCGCCCAAGCCCCCGACGGCGGTCGGCTGCTCGACCACCGGGTCCAGCGAGGCCTGCATGCTCGCCGGGATGGCGCTGAAGCGGCGCTGGGCCAAGAACTCGATGGGCGGCCGGCCCAACCTGGTCATGGGCGACAACGTTCAGGTCTGCTGGGAGAAGTTCTGCAACTACTGGGAGGTCGAGCCGCGGCTCGTGCCGATGGCCGGTGACCGCTTCCACCTCACGGCACCGGAGGCGGTGGCCCGCTGCGACGAGAACACGATCGGCGTGGTGGCGGTGCTCGGGTCCACCTTCGACGGTTCGTACGAGCCCGTCGCCGAGATCGCCGCCGCCCTCGACGACCTGCAGGCGACGCGCGGCTGGGACATCCCGGTGCACGTCGACGGCGCGTCCGGCGCAATGGTCGCGCCGTTCCTCGACCCGGACCTGGTCTGGGACTTCCGGCTGCCCCGGGTCGCGTCGATCAACACCAGCGGGCACAAGTACGGCCTGGTCTACCCGGGCGTCGGCTGGGTGCTGTGGCGGGAGAAGCACCTGCTGCCCGAGGAGCTGATCTTCGAGGTCAACTACCTCGGCGGGAGCATGCCGACCTTCGCGCTCAACTTCTCCCGGCCCGGCGCCGAGGTGGTGGCGCAGTACTACATGTTCCTGCGACTGGGCCGGGAGGGCTTCCGGGCCGTGCAGCAGGCGTCCCGTGACGTGGCCACCTACCTGGCCCGGAAGATCGCCGACACCGGCGAGTTCGCGCTGATCAGCCGCGGTGACGAGCTGCCGGTGTTCGCGTTCACCACGGCGCCGGACGTGACCGCGTACAACGTCTTCGACGTGTCCCGGGCGCTGCGGGAGCGGGGCTGGCTCGTGCCCGCGTACACCTTTCCGCAGAAACGCACCGACCTGGCCGTGCTCCGCGTCGTGGTGCGCAACGGGTTCTCGCACGACATGGCCGACCTGCTGCTGGCCGACCTGCACCGGGCGCTGCCGGAACTGCGGGCCCAGTCCGAGCCGCGCCGCTCGGCCGCCGACGCCTCGTCGTTCCACCACTGAGAGGGACGGTCCCATGTGCCGCTGGATGGCGTTCTCGGGCACGCCGCTGTTGATCGACACGCTGCTCTACAAGCCGAAGCACTCGCTGATCGACCAGAGCCAGCACGCCGAGCTGGGCGCCGAGACCACGAACGGCGACGGCTTCGGGCTCGGCTGGTACCCGACCGACCCCGTCGCGGCGCAGACACCGGGCACGTTCCACGGCGTCGGGCCGGCGTGGAGCAACCGGAACCTGCACGACCTGGCCGAACACATCCGGTCGCCGCTGTTCTTCGCGCACGTCCGGGCCTCGTCGGGCACCGCGGTGCAGGAGACGAACTGCCACCCGTTCCGGCACGAGCGCTGGCTGTGGATGCACAACGGGTCGATCCGGGACTTCGCGCGGCTCAAGCGGGACCTGCTGCTGGAGGTCGACGAGGAGCTGTTCCCGCTGATCCAGGGGAGCACGGACTCCGAGGCGATGTTCTACCTCGCGCTGACGTACGGGCTGCGCGAGGACCCGGTGACGGCGGTCGAACGGATGGTCGGGTTCGTCGAGGCGACCGCCGCGCGGCACGGCGTGGCCGACCCGGTGCAGATGACCGTGGCGACCAGCGACGGGGAGCGGATCTGGGCGTTCCGCTACTCGACGGCGCACCAGTCCCGCACGCTGTTCTACTCCCGCACGGTGGACGGGCTGCGCGCCGTGCACCCGGAGGTGGAGGCGCTGCGGCTGCTCTCCGACCAGGACCGCCTGGTGGTATCCGAGCCGCTGGGCGTTATGCCGGACGCGTTCCGGGAGGTGCCCGAGTCGAGCTACAGCGTCATCTATCGCGGCCAGGACGAAATGTCCGACTTCAACCCGCGCTGAGCTGGGTTCGCGTACTCAGGGAACGGCCGACTGATCCGTCATACGCTCGCAATCGTGGGGTGGAATGAGCTCGCGATCGTCTTCCTGGCCCTGCACTTCGCCTTCATGGCGTACGTGCTGCTCGGCGGCTTCCTCGCCTGGAAGTGGCCCAAGGCGATCTGGTTCCACCTGCCGGCCATCGGCTGGGGCATCGCGCTGATCGGGTTCGGGCTCAACTGCCCGCTGACGTACGGCCAGAACTGGGCCCGGGGCCACGCCGGCGAGGGACCGCTGACCCGCGGCTTCGTCGACACCTACATCGAGGGCGTGCTCTATCCCGAGCGGTACGTGCACGTCGCACAGGCCGTGCTCGCGTTGATCGTGCTGACCTCGTACGTCGGCTTCTTCGTGCTCCGGCGGCGCCGCCGGCAACGGTCCGCCGCCGTCGAGCCGCGCGGCGAGCGGATCCGGAACTAGGGCAGCTCCGCGACCGCCGCCGCGAACGTCGTGCCGGTGGCGATCGCCGCGTTGAGCAGCGTGGCGAGCTGGCCCGTGGTCGCGCCGTGCTCCAGGTCCGTGGTCACCTCGCCGGCGATCATCAGCAGGCCGTCGCCCGCGTCGTGCACGTACGCCTTCGGCATGAGCTTGTCGTGGTTCCACGCGTTGCAGAACTCGTACGCCTCCATGAGCCGGCTGGCCGGCAGCTGCCGCTCGGCGATCACCCGCACCTGGAGGATCTCCCGGCGCTCGCCCAACCGCTCGAACTGGATGTACGCGCCCGGCCAGCGCCCGCCGACCAGGCCGTCGTCGTCGACCGCGTAGTGGTCGCCGCGGGCGTCCAGCACCTCCGTGATCGACTCGAGCGTCAGCGGGCCGATCGGCGCGTCGTCGAGGCGGATCGTGCCGCCCTGGACCACCGGCAGCTCGGCCAGCCAGTCACCGACCAGGCGGGACTGGTGATCGGTGCCGTTGCGGGCGTCGAACCGCGTGGCCAGCGTGGCGGCGACGGCCGCGAGCACCGTGCCGAGCTCCCGCACCGATAGGTCGGCGGCCGGCCGCTCGCCGTGCGCGGGCCGGTGCACCCGCCGGTCGCCCAGCCCTTCCGCGGTGGCCCGCCGGCAGACCAGCGTGCCGGCCGCGGCGAAGCGCATCGCCGACAGCTCGTCGTAGGGCTCGTCCAGGTCGCCGATGTGCGTCGCGAGCAGGTCGACGCCGCGCCCGGCGAGCCCGGCCAGCGCGCAGAACCGCAGGTGGTCGGCGAGCAGCGGGAACGACGCCCGGTCGAGCCGGTGCCGGCGGTACGCCCGCAGGTGCGCCGACGCCGCCTCGTCGAACCGGCCCAGCCGCAGGTAGGGGATCATCAGCGCGGCCAGCGCCCGCTCCGGCTGCTCAGGGCAGGTGGCGGCGGAGTGCAGGACCGGCTCGGCGGCGTCGACCGCGGCCTGCCAGTCGCCCCAGGCGGCGTGCAGGAACGCCTGGTCGGCGGGGTAGCAGGACGGGCAGAAGCCGGCGTCGCCCGGCTGCCCGTCGGCGAACCACTCGGTGTCGCCGGTCGGCGGCAGCTCGGCCGCGCAGCGCGCCAGCCACTCCCGGGCCGCGGGCAGGTCGCCCACGTGGTCGGCGATCTCCGCCCGCATCCGGTGCACGGCGAACAAGGGGCGCTGGTCCTCGCGGAACCGCCGCTCCAGGTCGTCGAGGAGGGCCTCGCTCTCGGCGCGCCCGACGCCCGGCGACGCGCGGAACGTGCCGACCGCCCACAGGTGGTAGTAGCGCAGCAGCGCCAGCTCGGTGTCGGTGAACAGCATCGGCGCGCGGTCGGCGGCGGCCCGGCACCAGGCGAACAGCCCCAGCACCCGGGCCGGCTCCGCGGCGTCGAGGCAGGCGTCGATCAGGTCGAGCCGGGCCTCGAAGCCGAGCCGGACGTCGCCGGCCCGGTCGGCCGCGGTCACCACGGCGTCCAGCTCGGCCACCTTCTCGGGGCCGGGCGGCAGGTCGCGGGCGGCGGCCAGGGCGTCATTCATAGCCGCAGCCGTTCGAGCGTGTCGGCGAGTTGGCAACCGCTGGAGATGCCGCAGGCGACGAGCTGGTCGAGCTGGTCGGCGGTGACGCCGTGCTCGAGGTCGGCCACCACCTCGCCCAGGACGCGCACGGTGCCGTCGTCGTTGACGTGCACGAACGCCTTCGGCCACAGCTTGTCCTGGTTCCAGCCGTTGCAGAAGCCGTAGAGCGGCAGCACGTCGTCGATCCCGAAGACCCGGCTGGCCAGCGTGCGGATCTGCAGGATCTCGCCGTCCCGGCCGAGCCGAAAGAAGTAGATGAGGTTGTCGTCCCACCGGCCGACGAGGTCGCCGTCGGTGTCCTGGGCGAACGCGTATCCGTGCCCGTCGAGAACGCCCGCGATCAGCTCGTTGGTCAAGGGCAGCAAAGCTCCGCCCGGCGATTCCACGCAGGCGATAGTAGGCGCGCCGGGCACCGGGCAGCCAGTGTCGTGAAAGCCGAGGGATTGTCGCGCGGCGAGTCGCGCGTCGCGTGAGGTGGATCCCTCTTACCGTGAGACCATGCCCGGCCGCTCCACACAGACGAGCCGGCGCCGCACCGCGGCGTCGAGCCGGGCCAGCACGACCACGCGCGGCCGGACCGCCGCCACCACGGCCCGGGGCCGCACCTCCGCTTACCGCCGCCGCACGACCAACAGCCTCGGTGCGCTGTTCGGCCGGGCCGGCGGCGCGCTCTGGATGGGTGTCGCGCACAGCGTCGGCTGGCTGGTCCGTGGCCTCGGCCGGCAGGCGGCCACCGCCCGTGACCTGGATCCCGAGCACCGCCGCGACGGCGCCGGGCTCCTCCTGCTCGGCCTGTCGATCCTGACCAGCGTCGCCATCTGGTTCTCCTCGGCCGGCCCGGTCGGCCAGCGGATCGAGGACGGCGTGCGGCTGTTCATCGGCGCGATCGCCGTCGCGCTGCCGGTGTTGCTGCTGTTCTGGGCGATCCGGCTGATGCGGCCGCTGGTCGAGCCCGAGCACCGCGGCCGGGGCCTGGTCGGCTGGGGTTCGCTGCTCGTCTCGGTCGCCGGCATCCTGCACATCGGGCAGTCGCCGATCGACACCGCGCAGCGCGACCACGCCGGCGGGCTGATCGGCGCCGCGGTCGGCTCGGTGTTCGAGCGGGCCTTCACGCAATGGGTCGCCGTGCCCCTGCTGGTGCTGTTGCTGCTCTTCGGCCTGCTCGTGGTGACCGCCACACCGATCAACAAGGTCCCGGAACGGATCGGGGCCCTGTTCGCGATCATGCTCGGCCGGCCGGTGCCGACGGAGGAACAGGCACCGGAGCCGTTCGAGGACGACGAGGACGAGCAGCCCGCCGCCCGGCGCCGGCCGTCGCGTCGCCGCCAGGGCAGCAAGGTGCTCGGCCTGGGCGACGACGATCCCGGGTCGGCCGAGGACGACGAGGTCGTGCACGACACCGTCGCCCTGCCGCGGACCAAGCCCGCCAAGGTGCCCTCGGTCCGCAAGCAGCCGCCGGAGCCGCCCGCGCACTCGCCGCTGCCGACCCGGGCGGAGCAGCTCGCGATCAACGCGGTCGAGGGTGCCTATCTGCTGCCGCCGGCCAACCTGCTGCGCGGCGGGAGCGCACCGAAGACCCGCAGCAAGGCCAACGACGAGGTGATCGCGGCGCTGCAGGGCGTCTTCGAGCAGTTCGACGTGGACGCCGCGGTGACCGGCTTCACCCGGGGTCCGACGGTCACCCGCTACGAGGTCGAGCTCGGGCTCGGGGTCAAGGTCGAGCGGATCACCCAACTTTCGCGCAACATCGCGTACGCGGTGAAGTCGCCCGATGTCCGGATCCTGAGCCCGATCCCCGGCAAGAGCGCGGTCGGCGTGGAGATCCCGAACTCCGACCGGGAGGACGTCGCGCTGGGCGACGTGCTGCGCTCGCACGCCGCGACCTCCGACCACCACCCGATGCTGGTGGCGCTCGGCAAGGACATCGAGGGCGGCTACGTGGTGGCCAACCTGGCCAAGATGCCGCACATCCTGATCGCGGGCGCGACCGGCGCGGGCAAGTCCTCGTGCCTCAACTCGCTGCTGGTCTCGATCCTGAGCCGGGCCACACCCGACGAGGTGCGGCTCGTGCTGATCGACCCGAAGCGCGTGGAGATGACCTCCTACGAGGGCATCCCGCACCTGGTCACGCCGATCATCACGAACCCGAAGAAGGCGGCGGACTCCCTCGACTGGGTCGTGCGCGAGATGGACATGCGCTACGACGACCTCGCCGCCGCCGGCGTACGCCACATCGACGACTACAACCGCAAGGTGCGCGCGGGGCAGATCAAGGCGCCGCCGGGCAGTGAGCGCGAGATCCGGCCGTACCCCTATCTGCTGGTCATCGTCGACGAGCTCGCCGACCTGATGATGGTCGCGCCGCGCGACGTCGAGGACTCGGTCGTCCGGATCACCCAGCTCGCCCGCGCCGCCGGCATCCACCTGGTGCTGGCCACGCAGCGCCCGTCGGTCGACGTGGTGACCGGCCTGATCAAGGCCAACGTGCCGTCCCGGCTCGCGTTCGCCACCTCGTCGCTGGCCGACTCGCGGGTCATCCTCGACCAGCCCGGCGCGGAGAAGCTGATCGGCCGCGGCGACGGGCTGTTCCTGCCGATGGGCGCGTCGAAGCCCGTCCGGATCCAGGGCGCCTGGGTCGGCGAGGGCGAGATCAGCGACATCGTCAACTTCTGCAAGAAGCAGCGCGAGCCGGAGTTCCGGCCCGACGTGCTGACCAAGCCCGAAGACCCGAAGAAGAAGATCGACGAGGAGATCGGTGACGACCTCGACCTGCTGGTGCAGGCCATCGAGCTGGTCGTCACCTCACAGTTCGGCTCGACCTCCATGCTCCAGCGCAAGCTGCGGGTCGGCTTCGCCAAGGCGGGCCGCCTGATGGATCTGATGGAGACGCGCGGCATCGTCGGCCCCTCCGAGGGGTCGAAGGCCCGCGACGTGCTCGTCAAGCCTGATGAGCTGGAGGAGGCGCTGGCCGGTCTCCGCGTCGAGTGAACCGGGCCGCCAGCGAGATCGCGGAGACGATGGTCCAGGTGCCCTCCAGCAGGAGGAAGCCCCACGACTGCTGGCCGGCCGCGATCACCGCCAGGATGCCGGCGCCGGCGATGTTGAGGACGAGGTACGGGATCGAGTGCGCGTCGAGCTTCCGCAGCTGGGCCGCCGCGAAGGCGGCGAGGATGAGCAGCGAGCCGACGATCTCGACAAGGTCGATGAGATGCATGGTGTGGTGCGCACCGTCTTTGCTCGGCCGGGTACGGAGCGCTGCTCGTCCGGGGTGGACGCCGTCGCGGCGTCGCCGCCCTAGACCCTAGCGATGTTTGAGCGCCCGGGATGGTGGGATTCCTCACCGCGTGGGTTGTTGACCTGAACCTCGGTTCAACATTGAGGATGATCCTGTGCCGCTGCTGCTGACCGACGCCGACGTCGCTGCCCGGCTCGACGCGCCGACGGCCGTCGCCGCGATGCGCGACGCGCTGGTCGCCGCGCACGCGGGCCGGTTGATCGCGCCGCCGCGGGCGAGCGCGGTGCTCGAGGGCGGCCGGCTGGTGATGACGGCCGGGCACCTGGCCGACGAGTGGTACGGGTTCCGCTCCTACGACACGTTCGGGCACGCCGACGGCGAGCAGCTGGTGGCGCTGCACGACGCGCGGGACGGCCGCATCCGGGCGATCGCGGTGGGGGAGGAGATCGGGTCCCGGCGCACGGGGGCGCTCGGCGGCGCGGCGGTCGACCTGCTGGCCCGGCCGGACGCGACCACCGTCGGGGTGATCGGCTCGGGGCGGCAGGCGTGGACGCAGCTGTGGGCGACGGCGGCGGTGCGGCCGGTGTCGTCGGTGCGGGTGTTCAGCCGGTCCGCGGCGCGGCGTTCTTCGTTCGCGGCCCGGGTCTCGGCCGCCCTGGGCGTTCCGGCCGTCGCGGTCTCGTCCGCCGCCGAGGCGGTGCGCGGCCAGGACCTGGTCCTTGTCGCGACCACCAGCGCGGAACCCGTGCTGTCGGGCGCCGACCTGGCGCCGGGCGCGCACGTCAACCTGGTGGGGTTCAAGCAGCAGGGGCGGGCCGAGTTCGGGCCGGACCTGCTCGCGCGCGCGGGACTGATCGCCACGGACTCGCCCGCGCAGGCCGCTTCGTACGACCCGCCGCTGATCGTCGAGGGGGCGGTGCGCGACCTGGGCGCGGTGGCGGCCGGCGTGCTGCCGGGACGGTCGTGCCCGGAAGAGATCACTGTGTTCCTTTCGGTCGGGCTCGCGGGCACCGAGGTGTTCCTGCTCGATCGGGTCGCGGCGCTGCTGACGTCGGTCTCCTGATCCCCGCCCGGTACCCTCGTTAGGTGTCCGCTTCCTCCTCGACCGATGCCGCCCGTCGCCGGGTCGCGCTGCTGACCCTGGGCTGCGCCCGCAACGAGGTCGACTCCGAGGAGCTGGCCGCCCGCCTGGACGGCGGCGGCTGGGACGTGACCACCGACGGCGAGGGCGCCGACGTGGTCCTGGTCAACACCTGCGGCTTCGTCGAGAAGGCCAAGCACGACTCGATCCAGACGCTGCTCGCCGCGGCCGACACGGGCGCGAAGGTGGTCGCCGCCGGCTGCATGGCCGAGCGGTACGGCAAGGAGCTGGCCGACAGCCTGCCCGAGGCCGAGGCGATCCTGAGCTTCGACGACTACCCGGACATCGCCGCCCGGCTCGACGCGGTGCTGGCGGGGGAGAAGATCTCGCCGCACATCCCGCGGGACCGCCGGGAGCTGCTGCCGCTGACGCCGGTCGCGCGCCGGTCCGCCGCCGTGGTGCAGCCCGGGCACGGTCCGGTCGTCGACGAGCACACCCCGGCCCACCTGCGCGGCGTGTTGCGGCACCGGCTCGACCGGGGCCCGGTGGCGTCGCTCAAGCTGGCCAGCGGATGTGACCGGCGGTGCACGTTCTGCGCGATCCCGGCCTTCCGCGGCGCGTTCGTCTCGCGTACCCCCGATGAGCTGTTGGCCGAGGCCGAGTGGCTGGCCGGCACCGGGGTCCGCGAGCTGGTGCTGGTGTCGGAGAACTCGACGTCCTACGGCAAGGACCTGGGCGACCCGCGGGCGCTGGAGAAGCTCCTGCCGCAGCTCGCGGCGGTGCCGGGCATCGTCCGGGTGCGGGCGAGCTACCTGCAGCCGGCGGAGACCCGGCCCGGCCTGGTCGAGGCGTTGGCGACGACGCCCGGCGTGGCGCCCTACTTCGATCTGTCCTTCCAGCACGCGAGCGAGCCGGTGCTGCGGCGGATGCGGCGGTTCGGCTCGACGGCGCGGTTCCTGGAGTTGCTGGCCTCGGCCCGCATGCTGGCGCCGTCGTTGGGTGCCCGGTCGAACTTCATCGTCGGCTTCCCGGGCGAGACCCGGGCGGACTTCGACGAGCTGGTGCGGTTCCTGACGGAGGCGCGGCTCGACGCGATCGGCGTCTTCGACTACAGCGACGAGGACGGCACCGAGGCGGCCGGCTTCGCCGACAAGGTCAAGAACGCCACGATCAAGCGGCGGTACGACAAGCTGAGCGCGCTGGCCGACGAGCTGTGCTCGCAGCGCGCGGAGGAACGGATCGGCGGCACGGTCGACGTCCTGGTCGACTCGATCGACGAGGGCGTCGTCGAGGGCCGCGGCGAGCACCAGGCGCCGGAGGTCGACGGCTCGACCACGCTGGTGGCCCAGACCGACGGCTCGGTCGACCTGGCGGCCCTGCGCCCCGGCGACCTGGTCCGGGCGCGCGTGGTGTCCGCCGAGGGCGTCGACCTCGTGGCGGTCCCGGTCGAGATGCTCAGCGCGGCGCCCCCGGCGGTCAGCCGGTGACCGGAGCAGCCCCCGAGCCCGCTCCGACCGTCGCCCCTGTCCTCAACGCCGCCAACGCGCTGACCGCCCTGCGCCTCCTGCTGGTGCCGGTCTTCGTGGCGCTGGTGGTCACCTCGCAGCTCGAACACGTCGGCTGGCGGATCGCGGCCTGCCTGACCTTCGGTTTCGCCTCCGCGACGGACCTGGTCGACGGCTGGATCGCCCGGCGGTACGCGCTGGTGACGCCGTTCGGCAAGGTCGCGGACCCGATCGCGGACAAGGCCCTGACCGGCTCGGCGCTGGTCCTGCTGTCCTGGTTCGACGCGCTGCCATGGTGGGTCACGCTGCTGATCCTGGCGCGCGAGTGGGGCATCACCCTGATGCGCTTCTGGGTGATCCGCTACGGCGTGATCGCCGCCAGCCGCGGCGGCAAACTGAAAACGGCCCTCCAGATCCTGGCGATCGCCTGGTACCTCTGGCCGGTCCCATCCTTCCTGGAGCCGGTCGGCTTCTGGATCATGGGCGCCGCCCTGGTGGTCACGGTCGTGACGGGGCTCGACTACGTCCTCCAGGCGATCCGCCTGCGCCAGTCCGCCCGCCGGACGACCCCGCCTGACCCGTCCCCGTCCGCCGACCCGACCGGCACGACGGACTCCGCGGGTTCCGCGGCCTAGCCCGCACCAACCTCTCGCCCTCCCCGGGTGCTGCGCGCACCGGCTTTGCTCTGCTTCCATCCACGCACCACCCCGCCTGACCTGCGGTGCGTATCTGTAAGCCGAGCAAAGCCGGCCGCGCTCGGGGGGGGGTGGCTGGGTCGG
>NZ_JBFAIU010000077.1:0-26104 GCF_040654855.1 Asanoa sp. NPDC050611 | reverse complement strand
CAGGAGGGCTGACCACCATGCTGATGCCGCGTAAGCCCCCGAAGGGCTTCCGCAAGCCGCACCACCCGGACCGCCACGGCGCGTCCAAGGGCGGCAACCGGGTGGTCTTCGGCGAGTTCGGAATCCAGGCGCTGGAGCCGGCCTACGTCACCAACCGCCAGATCGAGTCGGCGCGTATCGCGATGACCCGACACATCAAGCGTGGTGGCAAGGTCTGGATCACGGTGTTCCCGGACCAGGCGCTGACCAAGAAGCCCGCCGAGACCCGGATGGGTTCCGGTAAGGGCTCGCCCGAGTGGTGGGTGGCCAACGTCAAGCCGGGTCGGGTGCTCTTCGAGATGTCCTTCCCCAACGAGCAGATCGCGCGAGAGGCGATGCGTCGCGCGATCCACAAGCTCCCGATGAAGTGCCGCATCGTGACGCGCGAAGTGGGTGAATCCTGATGGCCGGCGGCACCAAGGCGTCCGAGCTGCGTGAGCTCCCCGAAGAGGAGCTGATCTCGCTGCTCCGGGAGGCCAAGGCTGAGCTGTTCAACCTCCGCGTGCAGTCGGCCACCGGCCAGCTGGACAACAACCGTCGGCTGCAGGTCATTCGTCGGGAGATCGCTCGGATCTACACGATCATGCGTGAGCGTGAGCTGGGGCTCTCGGCCGCGCCGACTGAGGTGACTGCGTGATGACTGAGAACACCGCCGCCGCTCCCGAGCGGGCCCGCCGCAAGACCCGTGAGGGTCTCGTGGTGAGCGACAAGATGGACAAGACCGTCGTGGTCGAGGTCGAGGACCGGGTCAAGCACCCGCTCTACGGCAAGGTTCTGCGGCGTACGAGCAAGCTCAAGGTCCACGACGAGCAGAACTCGTGTGGCGTCGGCGACCGGATCCTGATCATGGAGACCCGGCCGCTGTCCGCCACCAAGCGCTGGCGCGTCGTGGAGATCCTCGAGCGCGCGAAGTAAGTAAGCCGACCGGTTCTTCCAAGCTCCGGCAGCGCCGGAGGACTGGCAGACAGAGGAGATAGACGTGATTCAGCAAGAGTCGCGACTGCGTGTCGCCGACAACACGGGTGCACGGGAGATCCTGTGCATCCGGGTCCTCGGTGGCTCGGGTCGGCGCTACGCGGGCATCGGCGACGTGATCGTCGCCACCGTCAAGGACGCCATCCCCGGCGCCGGTGTGAAGAAGGGCGACGTCGTCAAGGCGGTCGTCGTCCGCACCGCGAAGGAGAAGCGGCGCCCGGACGGCTCGTACATCCGCTTCGACGAGAACGCCGCCGTGATCATCAAGGATGGCGGCGACCCGCGCGGCACCCGTATCTTCGGCCCGGTCGGCCGTGAGCTGCGGGACAAGCGTTTCATGAAGATCATTTCGTTGGCACCGGAGGTGCTCTGACCATGAGCGAGCGAAGCGAGCTCATCATGCGGCTCAGTGCATCCGCGCATGCGCGGGCCGACCGGAGGGAGGCCCGGGCATGAAGGTGAAGAAGGGCGACACGGTCGTCGTCATCGCCGGCAAGGACAAGGGCGCCAAGGGCAAGGTCATCCAGGCCCTGCCGCGCCAGGACAAGGTCATTGTCGAGGGCGTCAACCGGGTCAAGAAGCACGAGCGCATCCGCACGACGCAGCGCGGCGCCAAGACCGGCGGCATCGTCACCCAGGAAGCTCCCATCCACGTCTCGAACGTGATGGTCCTGGACTCCGACGGCAAGCCGACCCGCGTCGGCTACCGCACCGACGAGAACGGCACCAAGGTGCGCGTCGCACGTAGCACCGGTAAGGACCTGTGATGACCACGACAGCCGAGAAGACGCTGCCGCGCCTCAAGCAGCGCTACCGCGAAGAGGTCGTTGGGCAGCTGCGCGAGCAGTTCAACTACGCCAACCCGATGCAGACGCCGGGCCTGGTCAAGATCGTCGTCAACATGGGTGTCGGCGAGGCGGCCCGGGACGCGAAGCTGATCGACGGCGCGGTCCGCGACCTGACCACGATCACCGGCCAGAAGCCGCAGGTCCGCCGGGCGACCAAGTCCATCGCGCAGTTCAAGCTGCGTGAGGGCATGCCGATCGGCGCGAAGGTGACCCTGCGCGGCGACCGGATGTGGGAGTTCCTCGACCGACTGCTGTCGATCGCCCTCCCGCGTATCCGCGACTTCCGTGGCCTCGACGCCCGCAAGCTCGACGGCAACGGCAACTACACGTTCGGGCTGACCGAGCAGTCGGTGTTCCACGAGATCGACCAGGACCGGATCGACCGCGTGCGTGGCATGGACATCACGGTGGTCACCACCGCGACGACCGACGACGAGGGCCGGGCGCTGCTCAAGCTCCTGGGCTTCCCGTTCAAGGAGAACTGAGCACATGGCTAAGAAGGCGCTGATCCTCAAGGCTGCCGCGAAGCCGAAGTTCGCGGTCCGCGCGTACACCCGTTGCCAGCGCTGCGGGCGTCCCAAGGCGGTCTACCGCAAGTTCGGTCTCTGCCGGGTCTGCATCCGGGAGATGGCTCACCGCGGTGAGCTCCCCGGCGTGTCCAAGGCCTCGTGGTAAGCCACCACCCGAAATGCCGCTTCGCCGCAGGCCCTTGGCGGGGAACCACGGCGAGAAAGGTTGACGAGAACTCATGACGATGACCGACCCGATCGCAGACATGCTGACCCGTCTGCGCAACGCCAACCAGGCCTATCACGACCGGGTGACGATGCCCTACTCGAAGATCAAGGCGAACATCGCCGAGGTCCTCAAGAGCGAGGGCTACATCGCCACCTGGGCGGTCGAGGAGCCCACCGAGGGTGTCGTCGGCAAGCGTCTGGTCGTCGAGCTCAAGTACGGCCAGAACCGTGAGCGGAGCCTGGCCGGGATCAAGCGCGTGTCCAAGCCCGGTCTCCGGGTTTACGCCAAGTCGGACGGGCTCCCGCGGGTGCTCGGCGGTCTGGGCGTGGCGATCATTTCGACGTCCCAGGGGCTGCTGACCGACCGGCAGGCCCGCAAGCGGAGCGTTGGCGGGGAAGTCCTCGCCTTCGTCTGGTAACCGGGGAGAACTGAAATGTCGCGAATTGGACGCAAGACGATCCCGGTCCCGACCGGCGTCGATGTCACGATCAACGGCCAGACCGTCAAGGTGAAGGGCCCGAAGGGTGAGCTCAGCCACACGCTGGCCGAGCCGATCACCATCGAGCGCGCCGAGAACGAGCTCGTGGTCAAGCGCCCCAACGACGAGCGCAAGGCCAAGGAGCTGCACGGCCTCTCGCGTACGCTGGTCGCCAACATGGTGGTCGGGGTGACCGACGGTTACCGCAAGAGCCTCGAGATCGCAGGCACCGGTTACCGAGTCACCGCGAAGGGCAAGGACCTCGAGTTCGCGCTCGGGTTCTCGCACCCGGTCCTGGTCCCAGCGCCGGAGGGCATCACCTTCACCGTGGAGCGGCCCACGCTGTTCCACGTCGCCGGCATCGACAAGCAGCAGGTCGGTGAGGTGGCCGCCAACATCCGGAAGATCCGTCCGCCGGAGCCCTACAAGGGCAAGGGCGTGAAGTACCAGGGCGAGGTCATCCGCCGTAAGGCCGGAAAGGCAGGTAAGAAGTGACCGCCACGCTACTCAAGCGCCGTCGCGGCGTTGCCGCGAAGCGGGCCGTGGGCCGGGCGCGTCGGCACTTCCGGGTCCGCAAGCACCTGGTGGGTTCGGCCGAGCGTCCGCGCCTGGTCGTCACCCGCTCGCTGCGGCACATCAACGCCCAGATCGTCGACGACGCCAAGGGCCACACCCTGGCGTCGGCGTCGACCATGGACGCCTCGATCCGAGGCACCGACGGCGACAAGAGCGCCCTGGCCGGCAAGGTCGGCGCGCTCCTCGCCGAGCGGGCCAAGGCCGCCGGCGTGTCGAAGGTCGTCTTCGACCGCGGTGGCAGCAAGTACGCGGGTCGCATCGCCGCGCTGGCTGACGCCGCGCGCGAAGCCGGGCTCGAGTTCTGACCCCGTCACATCTGAGAAAGGAAGGCTGCTGATGCCAGGTCAACAGCGCCGTGGCGGCGGGTCCGGTGGCAACGAGGGTGGTCGCCGCGACAACCGCCGTGAGGGCGGCCGCGGAAACGCGCCCGTCGAGAAGACCCCGCACCTCGAGCGCGTCGTCGCGATCAACCGGGTTGCCAAGGTCGTCAAGGGTGGTCGGCGCTTCAGCTTCACCGCCCTGGTGA
The DNA here is from genome assembly GCF_040654855.1 of Asanoa sp. NPDC050611. Lineage (NCBI taxonomy): Bacteria > Bacillati > Actinomycetota > Actinomycetes > Micromonosporales > Micromonosporaceae > Asanoa > Asanoa sp. NPDC050611. The sequence continues at coordinate 21,924 of NZ_JBFAIU010000077.1, read as the reverse complement.
TCGTCGGCGACGGCGACGGCACGGTCGGCGTCGGGTACGGCAAGGCCAAGGAGGTGCCCGCGGCGATCGCCAAGGGTGTCGAGGAGGCCAAGAAGCACTTCTTCAAGGTGCCGCGGATCGCCCAGTCGATCCCGCACCCGGTGCAGGGCGAGGACGCCGCGGGCGTGGTGCTGCTCAAGCCGGCCTCGGCCGGTACGGGCGTCATCGCCGGCGGCCCGGTCCGCGCCGTGCTGGAGTGCGCGGGTATCCACGACGTGCTCTCCAAGAGCCTCGGCTCGTCGAACCCGATCAATATCGTCCACGCGACCGTGGCGGCCCTGAAGGCGCTCGAGTCGCCCGAGGCGGTCGCGACCCGTCGCGGCCTCGCGGTCGAGGACGTCGCTCCGGCGGCGATGCTCGCCAGTCGGGCTGGGGTGAGCGCGTGATGGCTCGCCTCAAGGTCACCCAGGTCCGGTCCGGGATCGGGTCGAAGCACAACCAGCGTGAGTCGCTGCGGTCGCTCGGCCTGAAGCGGATCAACGACGTGGTGGTCAAGGAAGACCGGCCCGAGATTCGGGGCATGATCTTCAAGGTCAACCACCTCGTGAAGGTCGAGGAGGTCGAATAATGACCATCAAGGTCCACCACCTGCGTCCGGCTCCCGGCGCCAAGACCGACAAGACCCGCGTGGGTCGCGGTGAGGGCTCCAAGGGCAAGACCGCCGGTCGCGGCACCAAGGGCTCCAAGGCCCGCAAGAACATCTCGGCGGCGTTCGAGGGTGGGCAGATGCCCATCCACATGCGGCTGCCGAAGATGAAGGGCTTCCGCAACCAGAACAAGGTCGTCTTCCAGGTCGTGAACCTGGACAAGCTGGCCGAGCTGTTCCCGAACGGCGGCGAGATCGGCCCGGCCGAGCTCGTCGACGCCGGCGCGGTCCGCAAGGGCCAGCCGGTCAAGGTGCTCGGCAGCGGCGACCTGAGTGGCGTATCTCTCCGAGTCTCGGCGCACGCGTTCAGCGCGTCGGCCAAGGAGAAGATCGCCGCTGCTGGTGGCAGCACCACTGAGCTGTAGCGCTGGCAGGGGCGCGGTTCCAACGGTCAACGGACCGTCGGGTGCCGCGCCCCTCCGGCGTTGATCCGGAACGACCCGGCCGGATATCGTTCCTGATGGATGGGTGCGGCCGGCTGGTCGTCATCCGAGCCAGATAAGTTAGAGTCCGTTCCCGACAGGGTGTCGGGCAACTACCGACAGCCACCCCGGCCGCCGCGACCCCGGCGGTCCGCCCGCGCAGGAGGAAGACGTTGCTCTCCGCATTTCTCAGTGCGTTCCGCACGCCTGACCTGCGCAAGAAACTGTTGTTCACAGTTGGGATCATCGCGATCTACCGGCTGGGCGCCACGCTGCCCAGCCCGGGCGTTTCCTACGGAAACGTGCAGAAGTGCATGGATCTCATGGCGACGAACAACGCGGGTGGCGTCTTCAACCTGCTGAACCTGTTCTCCGGCGGCGCGCTGCTGTCGTTGTCGGTCTTCGCGCTGGGCATCATGCCCTACATCACAGCGTCGATCATCCTGCAGCTGCTGACCGTTGTGATCCCGCGGCTCGAGCAACTCCGCAAGGAGGGTCAGGCCGGCCAGGCGAAGATCACGCAGTACACCCGCTACCTGACGCTGGGCCTCGGCATCCTCCAGGCCTCGGCGTTCGTCGCACTGGCCCGCTCCGGGCAGCTGTTCAACAACATGTGCGACCAGTTCCCGATCGTCCCGAACACCGAGCTGCCGAACTGGATCACCCTGGTCTCGCTGGTCGTGACGATGACCGCCGGCACCGGCGTGGTGATGTGGCTGGGCGAGCTGATCACGGACCGCGGCGTCGGCAACGGCATGTCCGTCCTGATCTTCACCTCGATCATGGCCCGCCTCCCCAGCGAGGGCTGGCAGATCAAGCTCAGCCAGGGCTGGTGGAAGTTCTTCCTGGTGATCGCGCTCGTCCTGCTGATCATCTTCTTCGTGGTCTTCATCGAGCAGGCCCAACGCCGGATCCCGGTGCAGTACGCGAAGCGCATGATCGGCCGGCGGATGTACGGCGGCACGTCCACCTACATACCGCTCAAGGTCAACCAGGCCGGCGTCATCCCGGTCATCTTCGCGTCGTCCCTGCTCTACCTGCCGGCGCTGCTCCTGCAGTTCTACGACCGCAACAACCTCAACGGGTGGCAGTCGTGGATCCAGAACAACCTGGTCGACCCGACCAGCTGGGTCTACATCCTGCTCTACTTCCTGCTGATCATCTTCTTCACGTACTTCTACGTGTCGATCACGTTCAACCCGACCGAGGTCGCGGACAACATGAAGAAGTACGGCGGGTTCGTGCCGGGCATCCGGCCGGGCAAGCCGACCGCTGAGTACCTGGATTACATCCTGAGCCGGATCACCCTTCCCGGCGCGCTCTACCTGGGTGTCATCTCGATCCTGCCGAGCTTCTTCTTCATCTGGCTGGACCGTCAGCAGTACATGAACTTCCCGTTCGGCGGCACGGCCGTGCTGATCATGGTTGGCGTCGGCCTGGAGACGGTCAAGCAGATCGAGAGCCAGCTCATGCAGCGGAACTACGAAGGGTTCCTGCGCTAGTGCGACTTGTTCTCGTAGGTCCTCCGGGTGCGGGAAAGGGGACGCAGGCCGAATTCATCGCCGCGCACCTCGCCGTGCCCAAGATCTCGACCGGGGACATCTTCCGCGCCAACGTCTCCCAGGGCACTCCGCTCGGCGTCGAGGCCAAGCGCTACATGGACGCCGGCAAGCTGGTGCCCGACGAGGTCACCATCAACATGGTGCGGGAGCGGCTGGCCGAGCCCGACGCCGCCGAGGGCTTCCTGCTCGACGGGTTCCCGCGCACGACGCCCCAGGCGGCCGCGCTCGACAAGCTGCTGGCCGACCTGGGCACCGCGCTCGACCTCGTGATGGAGCTCGTGGTCGACGACGACGAGGTGATCCGGCGGCTGTCCGGCCGCCGCACGTGCCGCGGCTGCGGCAAGATCTGGCACGTCGAGTTCGACGCGCCGTCCCGCGAGGGCATCTGCGACCGGTGCGGCTCGGAGCTGTTCCAGCGCGACGACGACAAGGCCGAGACCATCGCCAAGCGCCTGGTGGAGTACGCCGAGAAGACCGCGCCGCTGGTCGACTACTACGGGGCACAGGGCAAGCTGGTCGGCATCGACGCGACCGGGCCCGTGGAGGACGTCACCGTCCGTGCGATCGACGCATTGCGGTCGTACGGCGGGTAGCACGACCGGAAGGCGTGGTGACGCGGCAGCGTCACCACGGCTGAGGACCACGGAAGACTTAGGTAGCCTCGATTGATGCGCCGACACCAGCTGAACATTCAGCTGAAGACCCCTGAGCAGATCGACCTGATGCGCCGCGCCGGCCTGGTCGTGGCCAACGCCCTGGCCGCGATGCGGGCCGCCGTGGCGCCGGGCGTGACCACCGCCGACCTGGACGCGATCGCCGAAGGCGTGATCCGCGACGCCGGCGGCGTGCCGTCCTTCAAGGGCTACCACGGCTACCCCGGCTCGATCTGCTCCTCGGTCAACGAGCAGGTCGTGCACGCGATCCCGTCGCCGCAGCAGGTGCTGCGCGAGGGCGATCTGATCTCGCTGGACTGCGGCGCCGTCCTCGACGGCTGGCACGGCGACGCGGCGATCACCGTGCCCGTCGGCGAGACCGACCCGGCGCTGGTGAAGATGGCCGAGGTCGCGGAGGAGTCCATGTGGGCCGGCATCGCGGCCGCGGCCCGTGGCGTGCTCTCCGGCCGGGGGCGGCTGACCGACATCAGCCACGCGGTCGAGACCGCGGTCCGGGCCGGCGGCCGCTACGGCATCGTCGACGGCTACGGCGGGCACGGCATCGGCACCGAGATGCACCAGGACCCGCACGTGCTCAACCACGGCCGCCCCGGCCGCGGCATCAAGCTCACGCCGGGCCTCTGCCTGGCCATCGAGCCGATGATCACGATGGGTTCGCCGCGCACGGTCGAGCTCGACGACGGGTGGACCGTGGTCTCCCGCGACAGCTCGGTCGCCGCGCACGTCGAGCACTCGATCGCCCTGCTCGACGACGGCGCCTGGGTGCTGACCGCACCCGACGGCGGCCGCGAGCGGCTCGGCGAGCTGCTGTCGGCCCGCGCCACCGCGCCGTCGCCGTCCGCCTCGTCCTGACCCGGCCGCGCCGCCTAGGTTGGGGCGCATGGACTTTCCCGAGCTGCGCGCGCGGACGCGCGGGTTCACCCTGGGCCTGCCCGGCCGGTTCGCGATCAGCGGTGACGGGCGCCAGGTGCTGTTCACCCGCGCCCGTGCCGGCGATGACCCTGTCGCGTGCCTGTGGGCCTACGACGTCGAAGCGGCCCGCGAGCGCCTGCTGCTCGACCCGGCCGACCTCGGCGTCGACGAGTCGGCGCTGCCGCCGGCCGAGCAGCGGCAGCGGGAGCGGACCCGGCAGACAGGTGGTGGCGTGACCGCGTTCGCCACGGACCGCGCGCAGTCGGTGGTCGCCCTGGCCCTCGGCGGGCAGCTGGTCGTGGTCTCGCCGGCCGACGGTGCGGCGCGCACGCTGGAGACCGGCGGCGGAGTGGTCGATCCCCACCCCGACCCGTCGGGCCGGTTGATCGGCTACGTCCGCGACGGCGGGTTGCACCTCATCGGCGTCGACGGCACCGGCCACCGGACGCTGGCCGAGCCGGACGGCCCGGCGGTCGGCTACGGATTGCCCGAGCACGTCGCGGGCGAGTCGATGCACCGGACCCGCGGCTGGTGGTGGTCGCCGGACGGGCGCCGGGTCGCGGTCGCCCGGGTGGACGAGAGCCGGGTCCAGGTCTGGCACATCGCGAACCTCGCGGACCCCCTGGCCGCCCCGGTGGCGCTGCGCTACCCGGGCGCCGGCACCACCAACGCCGACGTCTCCCTCCACGTCGTCGACCTCGACGGCGGCCGGGTCGAGGTCGCCTGGGACCGCGCGGCGTACGAGTACCTCAGCGGCGTCGCCTGGGACGGCACGGGGCTGACCATCGCGGTGCAGAACAGGGCACAGACGATCGTCCGCGTGCTGCGCGCCGACCCGGCCACCGGGGCGACGGCCGTCGAGCACGAGCAGCACGACCCGGCCTGGGTCGAGCTGGTGCCCGGCACCCCGGCCCGCACGCCGGAGGGCGCGCTGGTCTGGACCGACGACCGCGACGAGACCCGGCACCTGCTGGTCGGGGGCGAGCCGGTCACCCCGCCGGGCCTGCAGGTGCGGGCCCTGCTGGGCGTCGACGGCGACGCCGTGCTGTTCGCAGGCTCGACCGACCCGACCGAGCGGCACGTCTGGCTCTGGACCGCCGCGGCGGGCGCACAGTGCCTGACCGGCCCCGGCGGCGTCCACGACGGACTGCGCGCCGGCGGCACGACGGTGCTGGTCAGCCGGTCGGTGACCGAGCAGGAGACGCGGGCGACGGTCGCGCGCAACGGGTCGACGAGCCCGATCGCCTCCCACGCCCGCACCGCGCCGGTGACGCCGCGGCCGGATCTTTTCGAGGCCGGCGAGCTGCGGCTGCGGACGGTCGTGCTGCTGCCGGCGGACCACCGGCCCGGCACCCCGCTGCCCGTGCTGCTCGACCCGTACGGCGGCCCGGCCGGACAGCGGGTGATCGCCGCCCAGTCCGCGTACCTGACCGCGCAGTGGTTCGCCGACCAGGGCTTCGCGGTCGTGGTCGTGGACGGTCGCGGCACACCTGGCCGCGGCCCCCGCTGGGAGAAGACCGTGCACCTCGACTTCGGTGCCGCCGCGCTGGAGGACCAGATCACCGGCCTGCACGCGGCCGCCGAGCGGCATCCCGATCTCGATCTGACCCGGGTCGGCATCCGGGGCTGGTCCTACGGCGGCTACCTGGCGGCGCGGGCCGTGCTGCGGCGCCCCGACGTCTTCCACGCCGCGGTCGCCGGCGCGCCCGTCACGGACCAGCGCCTCTACGACACCCACTGGCAGGAGCGGTTCCTCGGCCACCCCGACGAGAACGCGGAGGCGTACGACCGCGACTCGCTGTTGGCCGACGCACCCCTGCTGCGCCGGCCGTTGCTCCTGGTGCACGGGTTGCTGGACGACAACGTGCACCCGGCGCACACGCTGAAGTTGTCCGCCGCCCTGCAGGCCGCCGGCCGGCCGCACCAGGTGCTGGCCCTGCCGACGAGCAGCCACATGGTGGACGCCGACCACTCCGCCCGGTTGCTGGAAGCGGAGGTTGACTTCCTGCGGGACGCGCTTCGACCAGGGAGATAGCTGAGGTCGCCCTAATTTCGGCATTTGCGCAATCCGCCGGGACATTCATGTGGCCGCACCTGACGGGCCGACCGATGGCATGCTCGAAGGATGGAGCGGCGTCAGATGCGGGCGGGTGACGCGGATCGGCAGCACGTGGCCGAGCAGCTCCGCGCGGCCCTCGAACTCGGGCGCCTCGACCTGTCGGAATACGACGAACGCGTCCAGAAGACGTACGCGGCGAAGACCTTCGGCGATCTCGACGGGCTCCTCGACGACCTCCCGGACACCGTGGCGCCCACGGCCGACTCGCAGCTCATGGTCACCAGGCACAACGACGCCCTGGTCCCGGGCCCCGACGGGCGCTACCCGAACGCGACCGCCCGCTGGCTGGCACACACCTGGGACGGCTATTTCGCCACCATCGGGATCGTCGTGGCGATCTGGGCGGTGATCTGCCTGATGACCGCCGAGTGGCTCTACTTCTGGCCGGCCTGGGTCGCGGGCCCGTGGGGCGCCGTACTCTTGGTATCCACCATCGGCGGGCTGGTCAGCGGCGAGCCGCAGAAGTGGTCGGCCGAACGGGCCCGCGAACAACAGCGCAAACAGGCCCGTGACGAGGACGATGGCTGACGAGGTCGACGCCGGTTTGGCGTCGATGCGTACCCCCGCGTAGTATGGACTGTCGGCGCACAGCGTCCGCTCTGTCATGCCCGCCACGCGCTTCGGCGGCGGCAGAGCCCGCGGCTGGCCTGAGTGATCCCTCGCTCGGGAGATTCTGTGCACCGATCCGAAACACCGACGTCAGGACAGCGGAGGACATGCCGAAAAAAGACGGGGCCATCGAGATCGAAGGCCGGGTCATCGAGCCCTTGCCGAACGCCATGTTCCGGGTTGAGCTCGCAAACGGCCACAAGGTTTTGGCTCACATCAGCGGCAAGATGCGGCAGCACTACATCCGCATCCTGCCCGAGGACCGGGTCGTGGTGGAGCTTTCGCCATACGACCTGACCCGTGGGCGCATCGTCTACCGCTACAAGTAACACCTGACGACGGGCACCCAGGTCCCCGTCCGTTACGACGGTCCGGCATGCCAAGTGCGGCGCCGCCGGGCGTTGATGGGAAGTAAAGGCAAACCGTGAAGGTCAAGCCGAGCGTCAAGCGAATCTGCAACAAGTGCCGGGTCATCCGCCGGCACGGCCGGGTCATGGTCATCTGTGACGACCCGCGCCACAAGCAGCGCCAGGGCTGAGTCCCCGGCGGCACCAACTGAACAAGCTCGTCCCAGCCGCGGGAGCAGAAGGCGCACTCGTGGCACACCCCTGGTCGGAGGCCAGGGCCCGCGCGGGCACGCGGGGTGGGAGGGGCAGAGACCTCCGCGAACACACGAGGAGTACGCCCGCACATGGCACGTCTAGCTGGCGTCGACCTCCCGCGCGAAAAGCGCATGGAGATCGCGCTCACCTACATCTACGGGGTCGGTCGGACCCGCGCCAAGGAGGCCCTTGGCGCGACCGGCGTTTCCCTGGACAAGCGTGCGAAGGACCTCACGGACGAGGAGCTGGTCCAGCTCCGCGACTACATCGAGGCCAACTTCAAGGTTGAGGGTGACCTGCGCCGCGAGGTCGCCGCGGACATCCGCCGCAAGGTCGAGATCGGCACCTACCAGGGCATCCGGCACCGCCGGGGTCTCCCTGTCCGTGGGCAGCGCACTCGTACCAACGCGCGCACCCGCAAGGGTCCGAAGCGGACCGTCGCCGGCAAGAAGAAGCCCGGCAAGAAGTAACTAGGAGCGCAGAAGACTTATGCCACCGAAGGCTCGTGCCGGGGCCGCTGTCAAGAAGGTCCGGCGCAAGGAACGCAAGAACGTCGCCCACGGGCAGGCGCACATCAAGAGCACCTTCAACAACACCATCGTGTCGATCACCGACCCGACTGGTGCGGTCATCTCCTGGGCCTCCGCCGGCCAGGTTGGCTTCAAGGGCTCCCGCAAGTCGACTCCGTTCGCCGCGCAGCTGGCCGCCGAGGCCGCCGCGCGTCGGGCCATGGAGCACGGCATGCGCAAGGTCGACGTGTTCGTCAAGGGCCCCGGCTCCGGCCGGGAGACCGCCATCCGTTCGCTGCAGGCCGTGGGCCTCGAGGTCGGCCAGATCGCCGACGTCACCCCCCAGCCGCACAACGGTTGCCGTCCGCCGAAGCGTCGTCGGGTCTGAGAGGTTAGAGGAAAATGGCTCGTTATACCGGTGCTGACTGCCGCCGTTGCCGGCGGGAGAAGATGAAGCTGTTCCTCAAGGGCAGCAAGTGCGACGGCCCCAAGTGCCCGTTCGAGTCCCGGCCCTTCCCGCCCGGACAGCACGGCCGTGGTCGTACCAAGGAGACCGAGTACCTGCTCCAGCTTCGTGAGAAGCAGAAGGCCCGCCGCGTGTACGGCGTGCTGGAGAAGCAGTTCCGCGGCTACTACGAGGAAGCCGTCTCGAAGAAGGGCAAGACCGGTGAGGTCCTGCTCCAGATCCTCGAGTCCCGCCTCGACAACGTGGTCTACCGGGCCGGCCTGGCCAAGTCCCGCGACCACGCGCGTCAGCTCGTCAAGCACGGCCACTTCGTGGTCAACGGCAAGAAGGTCGACATCCCCTCGTACCGCGTCAAGGAGCACGACATCGTGCAGGTGCGGGAGAAGTCGCAGGAGCTGACCCCGTTCATCGTGGCCCAGGCCGAAGCCGGTTCGAAGACCGTGCCGGCGTGGCTCGAGGCCATCCCCACCCAGCACAAGGTGCTGGTGCACTCGCTCCCGGCCCGCCAGGTGATCGACACCCAGGTCCAGGAGCAGCTGATCGTCGAGCTCTACTCCAAGTAGCGCTCGGTGGCTCCGCGCCGCCGTCGTCCGGCGGCGGCGCGGGGCAACCACAGGCGACCGTCAAATAGTGGGCGGTCCCGACAGAAGGAAGAAACGAAGTGCTCATCACCCAGCGGCCGACCCTCTCCGAGGAGTCGATCAGCGAGACCCGTTCCCGGTTCACCATCGAGCCGCTCGAGCCCGGCTTCGGCTACACGCTCGGCAACTCGCTCCGGCGCACCCTGCTCAGCTCGATCCCGGGCGCGGCCGTCACCAGCATCAAGGTCGACGGCGTGCTGCACGAGTTCACCACCATCCCGGGCGTCAAGGAAGACGTCGTCGAGCTGGTCATGAACGTCAAGGAGCTGTGCGTCAGCTCCGAGCACGACGAGCCGGTCAGCATGTACCTGCGCAAGCAGGGCCCCGGCGACGTGACCGCGGGCGACATCCAGCCGCCGGCCGGCGTCTCGGTGCACAACGCCGACCTGAAGCTCGCCACGCTCAACAGCAAGGGCCGGCTCGACATGGAGCTGACCGTCGAGCGGGGTCGTGGCTACGTGACCGCGAACCAGAACAAGAGCGCGGGTGCCGAGATCGGCCGGATCCCGGTCGACTCGATCTACTCGCCGGTGCTGAAGGTCACCTACAAGGTCGAGGCGACCCGTGTCGAGCAGCGCACCGACTTCGACCGGCTGATCATCGACGTCGAGACCAAGCCGTCGATCGGCCCGCGCACCGCTCTGGCGTCCGCCGGCTCCACCCTGGTCGAGCTCTTCGGCCTGGCCCGCGAGCTGGACGAGACCGCCGAGGGCATCGACATCGGCCCGTCGCCGCAGGACGCGCAGCTCGCTGCCGACCTGGCGCTGCCGATCGAGGAGCTGGACCTGACCGTCCGCTCGTACAACTGCCTCAAGCGCGAGGGCATCAACACCGTCGGTGAGCTCATCGGGCGCACGGAAGCCGACCTCCTCGATATAAGGAATTTCGGTCAGAAGTCGATCGACGAGGTCAAGATGAAGCTCGCCGGCATGGGTCTGGGCCTGAAGGACTCGGCGCCCAACTTCGACCCCGCGCACGTCGTGGACTCCTTCGGCGAGGTTGACTACGACACCGACGACTACCGCGAGACCGAGCAGCTCTGACACCCCGCTGCGACACCTGAGGAGCACCAACGATGCCCACGCCCACCAAGGGTCCCCGCCTCGGCGGTAGCCCGGCGCACGAGCGGCTGCTGCTGGCCAACCTGGCCACGGCGCTGTTCCGGCACGGGAAGATCACCACGACCGAGACGAAGGCGAAGCGCCTGCGTCCGCTCGCCGAGCAGCTGATCACCAAGGCCAAGCGCGGTGACCTGCACGCCCGGCGCCGGGTGCTGACCGTCGTCCGGGACAAGGACGTGGTCTTCAACCTGTTCGACGAGATCGCGCCGCGGTACGCCAACCGCAACGGCGGCTACACCCGGATCGTCAAGACCGTTCCCCGCAAGGGCGACAACGCGCAGATGGCGATCATCGAGCTCGTCGAGGAGTTCGTCGAGACGCCGGCCGCGCCGGCGAAGCGGGCGGCCCGCAAGGCCACCGCGCAGCGGGACAAGGTCGAGGCGCTCACCCGCGAGGAAGAGCCCCCGGCCAGCGCGACGTCCACCGAGGCGCCGGTTTCGACCGACGCCGAGGCCAAGGGCGACGACGACAAGTAAGCAGCACGGCAACGACGACGAGGGCGCCCTTCGCGGGGCGCCTTCTTCGTCTCATCTGGGGGTACGCGTGCGCGCGCGACTGGACATCGCCTACGACGGCACCGAGTTCTCCGGCTGGGCGGTGCAGCCGGAGCGGCGTACCGTCGCCGGCGTCCTGCTCGCGGTCCTGGAGCAGATCCTCGGCGCGGGCGTGGCGACCGGCCTGACCGTGGCCGGCCGGACCGACGCCGGCGTGCACGCGACGGGCCAGGTCGCGCACGTCGACCTGCCCGACCAGGTCTGGGCGCTGACCGGGCCCACCCTGCTGCGCCGGCTGGCCGGCCTGCTCCCGGGCGACGTGCGGGTGCTGGCGCTCACCGAGGTGCCGGCCGAGTTCGACGCGCGCTTCTCGGCGACGTTCCGCCGCTACGAGTACCGGGTCACCGACGCGCCCTGGGGTGCCTCGCCGCTGCGCCGCCGGGACACCCTGGCCTGGCCCCGCACGCTCGACGTGGAGCGGCTCAACGCGGCCGCCGCGGGTCTGGTCGGGGAGCACGACTTCGCGGCGTTCTGCAAGCGCAAGGAGAACGCCACGACGGTGCGCGAGGTGACCCGGCTCGACTGGCGCCGGGTCGCCGCCGACGACGTGCTGGTGGCCACCGTGCAGGCGGACGCGTTCTGCCAGGCCATGGTGCGCAGCCTGGTCGGCGCGATGCTGGTGGCCGGGGACGGCCGGCGGCCGCCGGAGTGGCCGGCCAGCCAGCTCACCCGGCGCGAGCGAAGCAGCGCGGTCACGGTGGCGCCGGCCCACGGGCTGACGCTGGTGGCGGTCGGCTATCCGGCGGACGCCGGAGCGCTGGCCGCGCGGGCCGCCGCCACCCGCCGCCTCCGGATCCCCGCCGACTAACTCAGCCGTCGGCCGCGTCCGCGCAGCCGGCGGCCCGGCGGTCCAGGACCCGCGTGCGCAGGTACTCCTCGATCAGGTCCGACAGGATCCGCCGGGCGGTCGGGTCGTCGGGATAGATCTTGCCGCCGTCGCCGCGCGCGATCACCGCGTACGCCAGGAAATGGCCGCGGACCTGCCAGCCGAGCTGCGTGGTGTCCCGGGTCAGCCCGCCGGTGCCGTGGCCGGCCGGCAGTCCGCGCAGGCGCCCGCTCTCGGCGTCGAGCAGCGGCCTGATGCCGCCGTGCACCGCCTCCGCGCCGGTCTCGTCCGCGAGGTTGAGCAGTCCCGCGGTGATCACGTAGCCGCCGTCGGGGGAGCGCAGAGTCGCGCGGACCACCTGGCTGCAGCCCGCCGCCTCGAGCAGCGGGACGACCGCGCCCTCCGCCACACCGCCGCACCGCTGCAGCGCCTGCACCCGAAGCACCTGGTAACCGGTGCCGTCCGGGCCCGCGACCACCACGTCCGTCGGAAACACCTCGGCGGTGGTCAGCGGGCGCGGGTCATCGGCCCGGGAGGACAGCTCGCGCAGCACGGTGGCGGCCGCGGGCTCGTCCCGTGGCGTCGGGTCGTCCCGTGCCACCAGGTAGGTGCCGTAGCCGCAGAGCAGGAGCAGGGTCAACGCGGTGGCCACGCAGGCCGGCCGCAGCTGCCGCGGTGGCCGCCAGTCCGGTGACCGCCAGGCCGCGAGGACGCGCCGGAGAAGCACGCGGCAGACGCTAGGCGCTGTCCGCGGTGGCGCGGTGGCGATCGGCACGGTGCCCGCCGAAAGTGTGGCGCCCGTTCGAGTGACCGCGCGCGGGGTGGGCGAGAATGCGGGGCGTGACCGGGGACCACTACTTCACCGCCGAACCCTCCGAGGCGACGGCGGGTGCCGAGCGCACCGTCGAGTTCGCCGCCGGCGGCCACGAGTTCCGGCTGCGCGCGGCCGGCGGGGTGTTCTCCGCGGACCGCCTCGACCCGGGAACGGCGGTGCTGCTGCGCAAGGCGGTCCTGCCCGGTCCCGGTCTGGACGGGAACCTGCTCGACCTGGGCTGCGGCTACGGGCCGATCGCGTGCGTGCTGGCCACCGTGGCGCCGCGGGCGACGGTCTACGCGGTGGACGTCAACGCGCGGGCGCGGGCGCTCGCCGCGGCCAACGGCGGGCCGCTCGGCGTGCGGGTGTCCGCGCCGGACGAGGTCGACGAGAGTGTCGGGTTCGCGCAGATCTGGTCCAACCCGCCGTTCCGGGTCGGTAAGACCGAGTTGCACGCGCTGCTGGGTCGCTGGCTGCCGCGGCTGGCGCCCGACGGCGTGGCCTGGCTGGTCGCGGGCAAGCACCTCGGCGGGGACTCGCTGCACCGGTGGCTGGTCGACGAGGGCTGGGACGTGAGCCGGCACGCGAGCCAGAAGGGCTTCCGGGTTCTGCGGATCACCCGGAATTGACGCGACGCGGGACGGTCGCGTCCCGCATCATTCCGGCGTGGGTTACATCGATGTCGCCGGCGTCGGGCATGTGCTGCCCGACGGCCGTGAGCTGTTCGCCGACGTGTCGTTCCGGGTGGGCGAGGGCGCGAAGGTGGCGCTGGTCGGTCCCAACGGCGCCGGCAAGACGACGCTGCTCCGGATGGTCGCCGGCGACCTGCCGGTGCGCACGGGCGTCGTCGCGCGCGCGGGCGGGCTCGGCGTCATGCGGCAGTTCATCGGCATGGTCGGCGACGAGACCACCCTGTCGGAGCTGGTGCTCTCGCTGGCCGCGCCGCCGCTGCGGGCGGCCGGAGAGCGGCTGACCGCGGCCGAGCGGGCGATGCACGCCGCCGAGCTGCGCGGCAAGTTCAGCACCGCGGCGGGCAAGGCGCAGGTGGCGTACGCGGACGCGCTGGCGGCCTGGGGCGAGGCCGGTGGCTACGACGCGGAGGTGCTGTTCGACACCGTCTCGGTGCTCGTGCTCGGCAAGCCGTGGGAGGAGACGCGGACCCGGCCGGTGCGCACGCTCTCCGGCGGCCAGCAGAAGCGCGTCGCGCTCGAGGTGCTGCTCCGGGGCGACGACGAGGTGCTGCTGCTCGACGAGCCCGACAACTTCCTCGATGTGCCCGGGAAGCGCTGGTTGGAAGGTCGCCTGCGGGAGTCGGCCAAGTCCGTGCTCTACGTCTCGCACGACCGGGAGCTGCTGGCCCAGACGGCCGACCGGGTGGTCGCGGTCGAGGGCCGCAGCGCCTGGGTGCATCCCGGTGGGTTCGCCTCGTGGCACGAGGCCCGGGTCGCCCGCCACGAGAAGCTCGAGGAGGACGGGCGGCGCTGGGAGGAGGAGCATCAGAAGCTGCGCGAGCAGATGCTCATGTACAAGCAGAAGGCCGCGTACAACTCCGACATGGCGTCCCGCTACCGGGCCGCGCAGACCCGGCTGCGCAAGTTCGAGGAGGCGGGGCCGCCGCCGACCCCGCCGCGCGACCAGGACATCCGGATGCGGCTGACCGGCGGGCGCACGGGCAAGCGGGCGGTGATCTGCTCCGCGCTGGAGATGGACGGGTTGACCTATCCGTTCGACCTGGAGCTCTGGTACGGCGACCGGCTGGCGGTGCTCGGCGCCAACGGCACCGGCAAGTCGCACTTCCTGCGGCTGCTGGCCCGCGGCGGCACCGACCCCGACCCGGCCAACCTGCCGGTCGACGGTGGCGAGAAGCTCGCGCCGGTGGCGCACGGCGGAGTGGCGCGGCTCGGTGCGCGGGTGCGGCCCGGGCACTTCTCGCAGACGCACGACCGGCCTGAGCTGATGGACCGTACCCTCGTCGAGATCCTCTGGCGGGGTGACGAGCACCGCTCCGGGCTCGACCGGCACCAGGCGATGCAGGTGCTCGGGCGCTACGAGCTCGCCGGGCAGGGCGACCAACGGTTCGGCACGCTCTCCGGCGGGCAGCAGGCGCGCTTCCTGGTCGTGCTGCTGGAGCTGTCGGGTGCGACGCTGCTGCTGCTCGACGAGCCGACCGACAACCTCGACCTGGCCTCGGCCGAGGCGCTGGAGCAGGGCCTGGCCGCGTTCGAGGGCACGGTCATCGCGGTCACCCACGACCGCTGGTTCACCCGCTCGTTCGACCGGTTCATCAGGTTCGCGGGTGACGGCGAGGTGACCGAGACGGTCGAGCCTGTCTGGGGTGACGAGCCACTCTAGGTATCGTGCTCGTGTGCCAGCCGTAACCGCCGCCCCTTCGGTTCGCCGATCGGTGGCGCGGCGGATCGCCGAGATCGTCATAACCGTTCTGTTCCTGGCGTACGTCGGCTACGCGGTCAGCAGGCGCTGGGCCGAGGTGCGCGGGGTGATCGGCGACCTGTCGGCGTCCGCGGTTCTCGTCTCGTTGGTCCTCGCGCTGGTCGCGGTGTGGTGCTCGTTCCTGAGCTGGCGGGTGCTGCTCGCCGACTTCGGCAACTCGGTGCCGCTCGCCGGTGCGATGCGGATCTTCTTCGTCGGCCAGCTCGGGAAGTACCTGCCGGGCAAGGTCTGGCCGGTGCTGACCCAGATGCGGCTCGGCAAGGCTTACCAGGTGCCGGGCCGCTCGTCCGCCGCCGCCGTGCTGATCACGATGTTCATCTCGCTCGGCACCGGGCTGTTGCTCACCGCGCTGGTGCTGCCGGTGCTCGGTGGCCGGGCGTGGGACGACTACTGGTGGACGCTGCTCGCGGTGCCGGTCGCGTTCGTGGCGCTGCTGCCGCCGGTGCTGAACCGGCTGCTGGCGCTGGCGATGCGGTTGGCCCGGCGGGAACCCATGCCGGCTTTCCTGTCGGGACGGGCGATCGGGCTGTCGGTGTTCTGGGCGCTGGCGAGCTGGATCTGCTTCGGCGCGCATCTGTGGGCGCTGCTGCTCGACCTCGGCGCTTCGGGGTCGGATCTGGTGGTGCGGTCGGTCGCGGCGTACGCGGGTGCCTGGTCGATCGGTTTCCTGCTGGCGATCGCGCCGGCGGGGCTGGGGCCGCGGGAGACGGCGCTGGTGGTGCTGCTCGCCGGGTCGGTGACGGAGCCGGTCGCCCTGGTCGCGGCGCTGGTCTCGCGGCTGCTGATCACAGTGGCGGACCTCGCGTGGCCGGCGCTGGCGCTACTGAGCAAGCGCAGGCCGCGCCGCCCGATCGTGACGACACCCGACATCGACACGATCCCGGACTCGGCGCCCGCTGCGCCCTGATAGTCCCTTTTGGTCGGTTAGGCTACCGCGATGCGGTGGCTGGCCTTCGGGACCTACGACGTGCAGCGCCATCCGCGGGTCGGGGTCCTGATCGAGGGCTTGCGTTCCGCGGGCGACGAGGTCCTGGAGATCAACGTCCCGCTGGCGCTCTCCACAGCGGACCGGGTGGCGATGCTGCGCCAGCCGTGGCGACTGCCGAAGCTGGCGTGGCTGCTGGCCCGCTGCTGGGTGCTGCTGGCGCTGCGGTCGCGCCGGGCGCCGGCCGCGGACGCGGTACTGGTCGGTTACCTGGGGCATTTCGACGTGCGGCTGGCGCGGCTCCTGTTCCGGCGTACCCCGCTCGTGTTGGACCACCTGGTCTCGGCGGCCGGCACGGCCCGGGACCGCGACCTGACGGGCGGCGGCGGCGTCAAGGCGGCGCTGATGCGCTGGATCGACCGGCGCGCCCTGCGCGCGGCGGACGTGGTGGTGGTCGACACGGACGAACACCTGGCGGCGCTGCCGCCGTCGTCGGTCGGCGTGGTGGCGCCGGTGGGCGCGGGCCGGTCGTGGTTCGCTGTGCGACCCGCTCGTCCGGATGGCCCGCTGCGGGTGGTCTTCGTCGGGATCTACACGCCGCTGCACGGCACCGGGTGTGTCGGGGAGGCGCTGGCCCGGCTGGCCGGCGACCCGCGGATCGAGGTGACGATGGTCGGCACGGGTCAGGAGTACGCGGCCTGCCGCGCGGCGGCCGCCGCTAACACGTCGGTGACCTGGGTGGACTGGGTGCCGGGCGCAGACCTGCCGGCGCTGGTGGCGGCCCACGACGTGGCCCTGGGCATCTTCGGCACGACGGAGAAGGCCCAGAACGTGGTGCCGACCAAGGTCTATCAGGGCGCGGCCGCCGGCTGCGCGATCGTCACGTCGGACACGGCCCCGCAACGCCGCACCCTGGGCGACGACGCCCTGTTCGTGGCGCCCGGCGACGCGGCGGCTTTGGCGGAGACGCTCCGCTCGTTGGCAGCGGATCGCACGCTCCTGGCCACCTACCAGCGCCGCGCGGCGGCGCGAGCGGCGAACAACTTCACCGCCCAAACGGTCGTGGAACCGATCCGCGCCCGCATCGCCACCCCCACCCAGAGCCAAGCGGAGTTGCCGCCCGTTGACCCAAGCGACGGAGGGGCAGGCTCGACTGCCGTGCGGACTTCTGCCCGGGGCGTTGCCGGGCGTCTGCCGCGGAGTGGCTGACAGATGTCGGCCAGGTCGTCGTTACCTCGACCGTCGCCGGCGCGGTGGCGATCTCCCAGACGCCGCCGGCGGGATCGTGTCGATCGTTGCGTTGGGCGGAGCGGAGATGCTCGATGCCCGCGTCCGCCGCGGGCGTGGCAGCGGAGCGGTGTCTGGCGGGAGCGACGGTCGTGCCCACCGCGGGCCCGAGCAAGGTCAGGGCTTGGTTTGTGCGGCCTCGAGGTCCGAGATGCGGAAGAGGGCGTAGAAGCCCTTTCGGTCCAGAGCCCGGTCGCCGATGTTCTTCGGCAGCCAGCTGGGGATCTTGCGCAGGTCCATCAGGACCAGGTCGGTCGGGTTTGCCTCGGCCAGGGTCGCCGGCGTGACGGTTTTCGGGGCGAGGTTCCAGTAGTAGGCGTACCAGCGCGGGGTCGACAGGCCGCCGCCGGCTAGCCAGGCGGTTTGTTGGCCCGGCGCTGGCCTGTGTTGGGAGACCAGGCGGCCCGCGTCGGACGGGCGGTCTACATAGGTGCGATTCGTCCGGCCGTATGCGACGACCGCGAGCGTCACCAGCAACGCGAGGCCGGCGGCGGCCGCGGCGAACTGGGCTGGGCGGGGAGGGGTGCGGGTCAGGACGCGGTCGACGAGGGCGGCCATGCCGACCAGGCCCAGGATCAGGAGCGGGTAGTTCCAGTAGTCGTGGATGTAGGCGCCGTTGTTGAGCGCGAAGGTCCAGAACGCGTTGAACGCGAGCGCGAACGCCAGGTAGACGCGGGTGCGGCGGTCCCACAAGCCGACCAGCGCGCCCAGCAGCAGCAGCGCCGGGTACCAAGGTGGGAGCAGGGCGCCCAGGCTTTGGCGCTGGCGGCGCAGGAACTGTTCCGCGGTGAAGGCGCCGCCCTGGGTGCGGAACTCCGCCTGGTTCGTGAGGTCGGCCAGGCCGCTGACGCCGACGATGAAGGTCAGGCTGATGCACAGGCCGACCAGCATCGAGGCGCCCACCCACAGGACGACCTTGTCGAGCTTGCGGCGGCCGGCCAGCAGCCAGAGGCCCATCGCGCCCGCGAAGCCGATGCCCGGCCAGGAGATCAGTGTCGCCAGCAGGGCCGCGGCGCAGGCCACCGCGAGCAGCCACCGCGGCGGGGTGTAGTCCTTGCGGCGGAGTGCCACCACCGTCGCGGAGATCAGCAGGATCGGGCCCAGGTCGAACATGATCGGGCTGTAGACCCAGAAGAACGCCGTCGAGGCCATCGCGGCCACGGCGAGCAGCGTGGCCGACCAGCGGATGCCCAGGGCGCGCAGCAGCGCCGCGGCGGCCGGGACTGCGAGCAGCGCCAGCAGGAAAGGCGCCAGCCAGACCTCGAACGATTTGGTTCCCGGCAGCAGGCCGAACAGGGCGACCAGGATGTTGAGGCCCGGCGGGTGGTGGGCGTACGCGGCGCTGCTGTACGGCAGCCAGTCCGCGCTGAAGTCCGAGCCGACGAGGCCGCGCTCCTGCAGGTTCGACAGGTGCAGGGCGTACCGGCTGATGATCCGGCCCATGTGGTTGTCGCCGTAGGGCATGACCAGCCGCGGCGCCCAGGTGACGGCGAGGACGAGGCTGATCGCGCCGACGGCCAGCCAGCCCCGGCGGTCCTCGGTGGACAGTCGGCGGGGCGCGTGTGTGGTCTCTGCCGGGGCGGCGAGGTCGGTCGCGGTCACGGCCTAGGCGGACCGGGACCGCACGATGAGGTCGGCCAGGAGGGCTACCGCCGCGATGATCAGGCCGGCCACCAACAGCATGATCGTGTTGTTGGCGACGCGGACCGGATGGGCGACGACGTCGTAGATGACCTTCGCGATGGCGATGCCGACCAGCCACAGCGCCGGTGGCATCAGCACCTTGAGCGGGTTGAAGTACATGACCATGCGGACGACCTGGAGGATGTAGCGGTACGCGTCCCGGACGAAGTGGAACTTCGACGAGCCGGCGCGCTTCGCGTAGTCGATCGAGACGTACCGCACGTCGTGCTGGTTGTGCAGGAACGCCATGGTGATCGTGGTGACGCAGGAGAACCCGGGCGGCAGCAACCGCAGGTACGGCAGCGACACCCGGCGGCGGAACGCCCGCAGCCCCGAGTTGAGGTCGGGGATCTTCGTGCCGGTCAGCCGCTCGGCGATCTTGCGGATGACCCACTTGGCCGGCACCCGCAGCAACTTGTGCGTGCCCTGCTCGCTGGTCCGCGCGCCGACCACCTGGTCGATGGTCTCGTCCTTCTCCAGGAGCTGCACGAGCTCGGGAATTCGCTCGTTGGGGTACGTCATGTCGGCGTCGGTCCACACCACGATCTCGCCGCGCGCCTGCTGGGTGCCGATCCGCCGGGCCGTGCCCGAGCCGCCGTTGCGGTGGAAGGGCATCACCCGCAGGTTTGCGAAGCGCAGCGCGGCCTCGCGGAGCACGGCGAGCGTGTTGTCGGTCGAGCAGTCGTCGATCGCCAGCAGCTCGTAGCTGTAACCGCTGCGGTCCATCGCGGCGGAGATCCGCTCGATCTCCTTGAGCACGTGGTCCTGCTCGTTGTAGCACGGCAGCACGACCGTCACGTCGAGCTGCTCCGGCGCCGCGACGTCAGCCGGCTCCGCGGCGGTCGACCGCTGCTGGAACCTGGTGGGTGCCGTCATTTCGGGATCCACGCTCCCATCGCCGGCGGCCGAATGTGAGTAGCCGCCACAAAGGTGTCAGAATCGAGCAATGCCCGCGCAAAGGATAGTGCCCCGCAAACCGCGCGGGTCGGAGTCCCACACCGCGGCCCGTGGTTTATTAATGGGCACGCGATACGAAAGAACCCCTCATTCATGGAGTACGGCGTGAGCACGATGAGCTATCGCCGCCTGGGCAGTTCGGGACTGGTCGTCTCGGTTGCCGGCGTCGGCTGCAACACCTTCGGCCGGGATATCGACGAGAATGCCGCGCGTGCGGTCGTCGATTCCGCGCTCGAGGTGGGAATCAATTTCTTCGACACGTCCGACACGTACGGCGGCCCCGGTCATGAGCTTTCCGAGCGTTTTCTCGGTGCGGCGCTCAAAGGCCGGCGCGACGACGTGGTGGTGGCGACGAAGTTCGGCAAGCCGATGTCCGGCATCAACGGCCCCGATCTCGGCGCACGTGGTGCCCGCCGTTATGTGCTGCGCGCGGTCGAGGGTTCCCTGCGCCGGCTCGACACCGACCACATCGACCTCTACCAGATGCACGAGCCGGACCCGGCGACGCCGATCGAGGAGACGCTGTCGGCGCTCGACGATCTCGTGACGGCGGGGAAGGTGCGCTACATCGGCTGCTCGAACTTCGCCGCCTGGCAGGTGGCGGACGCCGCGTGGGTGACGCGTACCCGCGGCTGGGCGCCGTTCATCAGCGTCCAGAACCACTACAGCCTGCTCAACCGCGGGATCGAGGCCGAGCTGGTGCCGGCGTGCGAGCGGTTCGGGCTCGGGGTGCTGCCGTTCTTCCCGCTCGAGAGTGGACTGCTCACCGGCAAGTACGGGCGCGGCACGGCGGCGCCGTCCGGCACCCGGCTGACGTCGCCGCGGTTCGCCTCGACGCTGGCCTCCGCGCCGTGGAACCGGATCGAGAGGCTGCAGGGGTACGCGTCCGCGCGTGGTCTGTCCCTGCTCCAAGTGGCGCTCGGCGGCCTCGCGGCGATGCCGGCGGTCGCGTCGGTGATCGCCGGGGCGACCACGCCGGACCAGATCCGGGAGAACGCGGCGGCCATCGCGTGGCAGCCGTCGGCCGCGGATCTGGCGGAGTTGCGCGCCCTCGGGTGAGCCCGCTGTCGATCGATAGTGCGATTTAGTCCGTCGCCGGCCCCGCCTCTCGTGTTACCCGTGTAGGACGAGAGGCGGGAGGACCCCAATGACACCACTCGCGGTGCTCGCGATCGGCGGCTCGGACTCCAGTGGCGGATCCGGGCTACAGGCCGACCTGAAGGTTTTCGCGGCGATGCGGCTCTACGGCGCGACGGTCGCCACATCGGTGACGGCGCAGAACACCCGCGGCGTCCAGGACGTGTTCGAGCTGCCTGGCAATGTCGTGTCGGCGCAGCTCACGGCGGTGCTCGACGACATGCCGGTCAAGGCCGTCAAGGTCGGCATGCTGGCCACGGCTGAGGCCGCCGCGGCGGTCACGTCCAAGGCCCGCTCGGGCCTGCTGCCCAACCTGGTCGTCGACCCGGTCCTGGAGGCGGCGTCGGGTCGCCGCCGGGGCGTGGTCAGCGCCCTCGAACGGCTGCTGCCGTACGCGGCGGTGGCGACCCCGAACCGCGACGAGGCGTCGGCCCTGGTCGGGTGGCCGGTGTCGACACCGGCGGACATGGCCGGAGCGGCGGCGCAGATCGCCTCCAACGGCCCGAAGTACGTCGTGGTGACCGGTGGCGACATGGTCGCGGGCGACGAGGCGGTCGACGCGGTCTGGACCGACGCGGGGGCGCGGTTCCTGCGCTACCCGCGGGTGCAGACCCGCAACAGCCGGGGCACCGGCTGCACGTTCTCGGCCGCGATCGCCGCCCGCCTGGCCCAGGGCGACGACGTCCTGGAGGCATTGGTGGCGGCGAAGGAGTACGTCACCCGCAGCCTCGTCGGCGCCCGCGACTGGGAGCTGGGCAACGGCAGCGGGCCGCTCAACCATTTCGGCTGGCCGACGTTCGCCGCATTCTCGGCCTGAGGCCGTCGTGCCGATCAGCGTGAGCCGAGACGGCGGCTGGGCCCGCCGCAGGCCGCGTTGATCGGCACGACGGGCCCAATTAATCTTTCAGGCGAGATCGGAATAGCACACCTCTTAACTACAAACACAATCTGATATAACTCGTAATACT
>NZ_JBFAIU010000076.1:0-26200 GCF_040654855.1 Asanoa sp. NPDC050611 | reverse complement strand
CCCGCCGCGGCCGACGGGCTCGCCGGGATCGAGGGCGTGGCAGCGGTGGTCACCCCGACCGATCCCGGCTGGACGGCCGGCGACCGCATCGAGGCGCTGATCACGGCGAGTGCGGCCGGCGGGGCGGTGGCCCGGGAACGGGCCGAGGAACTGGTCCGGCTGGTCGTCGACCTCTACGGCGCCGGACTGGAACGCCTGCTGGAGCTCCTGCACGAGCGGGGAGCGCTCGGCGACGACGTGCTCGACGCGCTCGCCGCCGACGAGCTGGTGGCCAGCCTGCTGCTGGTGCACGGCCTGCACCCGGAGAGCGCGTCGACCCGGGTGGCCACGGCGGCGGCCGGCATGACCCGCGCGGGCTTCGCCACCCCGGACCGTTGGCGCGACGACTGGCAGCGCGACTACACCCGCGCCGAGTGGCTCGACGTGCTGCCGACGCAGGGGCTGTTCACCCGCCTGCCGGCCGACCGCCTCGCCACACTGCTGGCCGAGACCGGCGCGGCCCTCGACGCCCTCGGTGGCGGCTTCACGATGCACTACAGCGCGCTGACGGTCACCGCCGTTTCGGGTTGAGCGCGACCGGCGGCGGACCTGGTGTCTGGCGGGAGCGACGGTCGCGCCCACCGCGGACCCGAGTCCGCTAGACGATGTCGGGTTCGGTCAGCTCAGCCAGCCATTCGGCCGGTGCCGTGCGGACGTCGTCGTCCAGCGGCAGCGCCGAGCGGTCCAGCGCCCGCCGCCACGACAGCGCGCGGCTGACGCGGGTCACCCGGCACGCCAGCGTCGCGGACCGGCGCAGGGCCGCCGGGTCGCCGGGCCAGCCCGACAGGTAGGCGTCGCGCAACCTGAGCAGCTCCGGTGCGCCGGGCTTGAGGTCGAAGGCGTAACCCGCCGACGAGAGCGTGACGAGCAGGGTGCCGAACGGGTGCGCCACGCTCGCGTCGCCCCAGTCGAAGAACCGGCCGCTGGTGAACACGTTGCCGTCGTGCAGGTCGTCGTGTTGCAGCGACGCGCCCAGTCCGTCGGACGCCAGCTCCGCGCACCAGTCCGCGAACGCCGGCGCGACGCCCTGCACCGCGGCGAGCCGCGCCGCGCCGAGGTCGGCGCGGACGGCCGGGTCGGCGAGCAGGTCCGCGAGCAGGCCGGGCAGCGCGGCCGGCCGCACGTCGGGCACGCCGAGGCCGGTCATCTCGTCGGCCCGCGGCGCCAGCGTCCGCTGCAGCTCACCGTAGGTGGCGAGCAGGGCCGCCCAGTCGTCCGGCGTCGGCGCCGACTCGCGCAGGATCGGGCCCGCGTCGGCGGTCAGCAGCCAGCCCCGGTCGGCGTCGATCGCGACCGGCACCAGCACCGACCCGGGCGCCCACCAGGCCAGGGCCGACGCGAGCGCCGCCTCGTAGCGGCAGCCGAACGTGTTGGCCTTGAACCAGAACGGGCCGCGGGCGGTCGGGACGCGCAGGCTCACCGACCACGGCCGCACGCGGGTCAGCTCGATCGGGCCGGTGACCGGCTCGTCGAGGTGGTCGGCGATCCAGGCCTCGGCGGCCGCCCGCCACACCGGGTCGTGCCAGTCGTTGCCGTCCACTGTGGATCCGCTCGGAGCCTCGCGCACGCGGGCAACGCTAGACCGCACGCGGGCCTGGGTGAAACCGGATTTCAGCTCGCGGTCGGCGCGTCCTGGCCGCGGGGCGAACCCTCCGGGCTCTCCTTGCGGCCGTTGGCGAAGGTCACGCCCTCGAACCGCACGTCCACCCGGTCGGCGTAGCGCTTGCCGTTGACCGGGTCGTGCCGCATGAACGTCGGCGCCGCGATCCGCACCGTCACGTCGTAGGGCCCCTCGTCGGGCACCTTCGCGTTGCCGCCGTAGTGGTACAGGAACGGGTGCCACAGGAACGGCAGCTCGACGTTGGTCAGGACCGGCCTGCCGTCGCGCTCGACGTCGACGTGCACCCGCAGGCCCGGCACGAACCGGCCGTCGCCCGCGTCGGCGACCGCGACCTCCAGGTGCACGTTCGCGTCCGGTGCCGCCTCGCGCCAGAGCAGGACGCCGTCCTCGAGCATGTACATGCCCTCCGCGTCCTCGTTGACGAACGCCACGAGGTAGTCGCCGGCCCGGGCGGTCGCGGCGCCGTCCTCGTCGGCCATCGCGCCGATCGCGTGCCCGTACGCGTCACCCTGCTCCCGCGCGACCCGCAGCTCGTCGCGGGTGGCCTCGTTGCTCTCCTCCATCGGCGGGTAGGTCGGTTCGCTCGTCATACCGCGCGGGTACCCACCCGATGGCCCGGAAAACCGCTGGCAGATCACGGACGCCGGGTATGTTCCCGGAAGTATGGAGATCGGAATCATCGGCGCCGGCCACATCGGCGGTACGCTCGCCCGCCGGCTCGGCGCCCTCGGCCACAGCGTGCTCGTGGCCAACTCGCGCGGCCCGGAGTCCCTGGAACAGCTCGAGCGTGAGCCCGGCGTCACGGCCGGCACGATCGCCCAGGCCACCGACCACGACCTGGTGATCATCTCGATCCCGACCAGGGCGGTCCCCGAGCTGCCCCGGGACGCGTTCGCCGGAAAGATCGTCGTGGACACCGACAACTACTACCCGCAGCGCGACGGGCGGATCGCCGAGATCGACCGGGGCACTCCGTCGTCCCGCTGGACCGCGGACCACCTGACCGGCGCCCGCGTCGTCAAGGCGTTCAACACGATCAACTTCCGTCCGCTCGGCGAGGCCGGGGTGCCGGCGGGGACGCCGGGGCGCATCGCGGTGCCGGTCGCGGGCGACGACGCGGAGGCCACGCGGGTCGTCTCCGAGCTGGTCGAGGCGCTCGGGTTCGACGCGGTCGACGGCGGCACCCTCGACGACAGCTGGCGGCAGGAACCCGGCACGCCGGTCTACAACGCGAACCTCGACGCGCCGGCCGCACGCGCGGCCATCGCCGAGGCGACCCGGTAGAGCGCCCATCGGGTACGGCGGGAGGGTGCTCCCGCCGTACCCGATGCTGGGATTTCTAGGGCAGGACCCAGCGCTGGTTGGCGCCGGCGAAGCAGTCCCAGATCTGCAGGCGCGTGCCGTCGGCGCTGTTGTTGTCGCGGACGTCGAGGCACTTGTTGGACTGCGGGTTACGCAGCGTCTGATTGGACTGGCCCTGCCAGACCTGCGCGCCGGAGCCGTTGCAGTCCCACAGCTGCACGTTGGCGCCGTTGGCGGTCGAGCCGCTGGCCACGTCCATGCACTTGCCGAGCGCCCGGACCGTGCCGTCCGTGCCCACCGTCCACGTCTGCGCGTTGGTGCCGTTGCAGGTGTAGAGCTGCACCGCGGCGCCGTTGGCGGTGCTGGCCGCCGCGACGTCGACGCACTTGCCGGCCAGGCCGGTGATCCGGCCGGTGCGCCCGGTCGGCGGGTTGGTGGGGCCGCCACCGCCGGTCGCCACCGTGTAGATGGCGCTGACCAGCGAGTTGGCGTTGTTGGGGTCCTGGGACAGCTCCCAGTTCATGATCCCGCCGGCGTTGGCCATCGCCCACTGCGTCTTGGCGCGCACGGTCGGCAGGCCGTTGTAACACTGCTGGACGCCGCTGATCGTGGCGCAGTCCTGGTTCGCGTACGCCGGGTTCTGCGCGATGATCTGGTTGTACGGAATGCCGCCGGGCCGGCTGTAGAACGGCACACCGACGACCGCCTTGCTCGCCGGCAGCCCACGCGACTTCCACGCGTTGATGTTGTCGATCGTCCAGTTGTAGTTGGCGTGGGGCGAGCCGCCGTCGTACGTCATGATGTTGAGGAAGTCGACGTAGCCGAAGACGGCCGGCTGCACGCCCTGCGCGGTGCCGCCGCCGGAGACCACCGCCGCCGTGAGCAGCTTGCCGCGGCTGTGCATGGCCGAGCTGAGCTGCGACATCAGCGCCGTGAAGTTGTTGCCGCTCGTGCCCGCGTCCGGGTACTCCCAGTCGATGTCGACGCCGTCCAGGTTGTACTGGTTGACCAGGTTGACGACGTTGGTGACGAACGTGGTGCGGGCGCCGGCGTTCCCGGCCATCTGCTCGAAGGCGGAGTCGTTGCCGTCGTTCCAGCCGCCGATCGCGATGAGCACCTTGGTGCTGGCGGCATGGCCCGAGCTGACGATCTGCTGCAGCTTGCTCGGGTTCTCGACGGCGGTCAGTCCGCCGCCGGCCGTGGGCAGCACGAACGCGTAGTTGATGTGGGTCAGCTTGGAGTACTGGATGTTGCCGGCGCTGCCGGCCCAGGAGGGCATGTAGCCGACGCTCTTGAAGCCGTTGGGCAGCACCGCGGCCTGGGCGGGCGACGGCGCGGCCAGCACGGCGAGCGTGCCGGCGGCGACCGCGGTCGCGGTGGCGAGCACGGCCGCGGCGAGTCTTCTGGTCATGGTGGGGGCCTTTCGAGGGCGCGTTCGTTCGTGGAGTCGGGCGGAGGTACGCGCGTCTGCGGCGGGGGTGGGTGGTCCCGCCGATGGGCCTCGAGGTGGCAAAAGCTTAGGAAACTTTACTATTCAAGTCAATGGATGTATTGGGGTGCTGACTAAGCTGTCGACCATGCGCGCTGCCGTCTACTACGAGCCAGGTCCCGCCGCCGACGTGCTGCGGACGGAGGAGATCGAGACGCCGAGCCCCGGGCCGGGCGAGGTGCGGGTGCGCGTCGCGTACTCCGGCGTGAACCCCACCGACTGGAAAGCGCGCTCCGGCATGGTGCCGCAACCCCGCACGCACCACTTCCAGGTGCCCAACCAGGACGGCGCGGGCGTGATCGACGAGGTCGGCCCGGGTGTCGACCCGGCCCGCATCGGCGAGCGGGTGTGGCTCTACATGGCCGCCTACCGCCGGCCCTGGGGCTCGGCGGCGCAGTACACGGTGATCCCGTCGGACCAGGCCGTCCCGCTGCCCGACAACGCGTCCATGCAGCTCGGCGCCACCCTCGGGGTGCCCGCCGTGACCGCGCACCGCTGCCTGTTCGCCGACGGCCCGCTCGAGGGCCGCACGGTGCTGGTGGCGGGCGGCGCCGGCGCGGTCGGCCGCTACGCGATCCAGCAGGCGCTGGCCGCGGGCGCGACCGTGATCAGCACGGTGTCCAGCGAGGCCAAGGCCGAGCTGGCCCGCGAGGCCGGCGCCGTGCACGTGGTGAACTACCGGGCGCCCGGTGCGGGCGACGAGATCCGCGCCGTCGCGCCCGAGGGCGTCGACCGGATCATCGAGGTGGCGCTGGCCAGCAACCTGGTCCTGGACCTCGCGGTCGCCGCGCCGCACTCGACGATCGCCTGCTACGCCGCCGAGCCGCAGCCGGCCGAGCTGACGGTGCGCGAGCTGATGAACCGCAACCTGCTGCTGCGCTTCGTGCTGCTCTACACGATGCCGGAGGAGGCGTTCCCGCAGGCCGCCGCCGACATCACCGCCGCACTCGCCGGCGGCCTGCTCACTCCCCCGCCGACCACGGTCTTCCCACTGGCCGAGGCGGCCGGGGCCCACGACGCGGTGCAGGCGGGCACGGTCGGCAAGGTCCTGATCGCCGTCGACGAAGACGTGCTCTGACTAGGGTGGGCTTGTGGCGTCTGAAGTGCTGGCGGTCGCCGGGCGCGAGGTGACGATCACCAACCCTGACCGGGTGGTGTTCCCCGAGGCCGGCCACACCAAGCTCGACCTGGTCCGCTACTACCTGACCGTGGCCGACGGCGCGCTGCGCGGCGTCGGCGGGCGGCCGATGGTGCTCAAGCGCTTCGTCAAGGGGCTGGGCGAGGAGGCGATCTGGCAGAAGCGGGCACCGGCCAAGCGACCCGACTGGATCGAGGTCGCCGAGCTGCACTACCGCTCCGGCACCTCGGCCGCGGAGACCGTGGTCCGCGACGCCGCCGGGCTCGCCTGGGTGGTCAACCTCGGGTGCATCGACCTCAACCCGCATCCGGTACGCGCGGAGGACCTCGACCATCCCGACGAGCTGCGCGTCGACCTCGACCCGATGCCCGGCGTCGAGTGGGGCCAGATCGTCGACGTGGCCCTGGTCGCCCGCGAGGTGCTCGAGGAGCACGGGCTGACCGCCTGGCCGAAGACCTCCGGGTCGCGCGGCTTCCACATCTACGCCCGGATCGATCCGAACTGGAGCTACCGCGAGGTCCGGCTGGCCGCCGAGACCGTGGCCCGCGAGGTGGAGATCCGGGTGCCGGACCTCGCCACCGCGCGCTGGTGGAAGGAGGAGCGGGAGGGCGTCTTCGTCGACTTCAATCAGAACGCCAAGGACCGCACGGTCGCCTCGGCCTATTCCGTGCGCCCGCTGCCCGATGCCCGGGTCTCCACTCCCCTCACCTGGGACGAGGTGCCCGACTGCCGGCCCGCCGACTTCACGCTGACCACCGTGCTCGACCGCTGGGCGGAGCGCGGCGACGCCTGGACCGGCATCGAGTCGGCCCGCGGCTCGCTGGAGCCGCTGCTCGACCTGGCCCGCCGGCTCGGCCCGGCCGAGAAGCCGCCCAAGGGCGAGGGGCGCCGGCAGCAGACGAGGCCGCTCATCGAGATCGCCCGGTCGAAGACCAAGGACGAGTCGCTCGCGGCGCTCGACCGCTGGAAGCAGCGGCACGCCGCGATCGTCGGCTACCTGCAGCCCGCCGACGTGCTGGTCGACGGGATGCGCGGGCGCAGCTCGATCTGGTACCGGATCCGGGTCAACCTCCAGCACGTGCCCGAGCCGGAGCGGCCGGAACAGGAGCCGCTGGAGGTCGACTACAACCCCTGGGCGCCCGGCTCAGGATCGTGACGCCAGGCCGGCCACGTAGCCCTCGATCGCGGCGCGGACCGGCCGGCTGTTCCAGGCCGCGATCACCTCGTCGACCGAGCCGTCCGCCATCAGGCGGCTCGCCTCGGCGCGCAGCGCCCGCTTCGTCATCGTGAA
Organism: Asanoa sp. NPDC050611; assembly: GCF_040654855.1. NCBI lineage: Bacteria > Bacillati > Actinomycetota > Actinomycetes > Micromonosporales > Micromonosporaceae > Asanoa > Asanoa sp. NPDC050611. The sequence goes on along the minus strand of NZ_JBFAIU010000076.1, from coordinate 19,320 downwards.
GCTGGCCGCCGGGATCGCGGCGAACGCCTCGGCCCGTGCGAGCGCCGCCTCGAGCAGCGCGTCGGGCGCGACCACCTCGTCGACGAGCCCGACCGCCGCCGCGTCCGCCGGCTTCAGCGTGCGACCGGTGAGCACCAGCGCGGCGGTACGCGGACCCGTGACGAACCGGATCGCCTCCAGCGCCGCGCCCGGGAACGGCACACCGACCAGCAGTTCTGTCACGCCGATCGTGCCGGCCGACATGAACCGGTAGTCGCAGCCCGCGGCGATCACGCAGCCGCCGGCGATGGCGTGGCCGTTGACGGCGGCGACGATCGGGCGGGGGTGGTCGAACACCGCCCGGAAGACGCCGGCGAGCTCGAGGAGGAACTCGCGGGTGTACGACTCGCCGCCCTCGATCAGCCGCTTGAGGTCGACGCCGGCCGAGAACGCCCGACCCGCGCCGGTGACCACCAGGGCGGGTGCGCTCTCCAGGCCGACGAGGACGGCCGTCAGCTCCCGGAGCGTCTCGAGGTCGAGCACGTTGACCGGGCCGTTCGCGATCGTCACGACCGGGACGGAGCCGCGTTCTTCGACGCTGATCACCGCGTGATCATCCCATCGGCGACCGGGGCGGGTCCAGTGTGGTCGGTGCACAGGTCGGGATCCCTTCGGTCCGGCAGCCGCCCGGTCCGTCGCCGGGGCGGAGGAGGAACCAGCCGAGCAGTGCGACGACGGCGACGACCGCCAGTGCGGCGAGCCCGGCGCGGAACAGCCTGCGGTCCGGCGGTCGCGTCGCCGCGGCGCCGCCCGGCCAGTCGACCGGCACGGCCCGCGACGGCAGCGCGCGGAACGCCTCCTCACCGGCCAGGAACTCGCGGTACGCGGCGAGCGCCGGGCCGAGCGCGCGGTCCAGGTCGGCCTCGGGCGGTGGCGAGGTGGTGGTGCCGGTGCGGGCCAGGCCGTACATCATCAGCAGGGGTCGGCCCTGTTCGTCCCGCAGCGGGCGCCCGTCCGCCGTGGTCAGCGGGTGGGTGCGGTAGGCGACCGTGAGCCGGGCCCCGCTGGCCGTGGTCAGCGCCCGCACCCGCGCCGGGCCGCCGGTCGGGCCGGGGCTGAGCGACTCGACCAGCACGCCGTACTCCGTGGAGATGATCTCCGGGGCGAGCACCGTGCTGTAGTCGCGGCGCCGGCCTGCCGCGACCGCGACGGGCCACACGCGCCCGGTCACGGCGTCCCGCCGAGGCGGGAGCTGGACAGCCGGCCCTCCAGCACGTCGACCCGGCTGCGGAACTCGCGGATCACCTTGCGCTGGGCGAGCTGGAACTCCTCGATGTGCGCCTCGGCCTCGTCGAGCAGCCGGGCGACCTGGGCGTCGTGGCCGGCCGCCGCCTGTTCCTGACGGCGGATCACGTCGGCGGCGGCCAGCCCGACCAGCGAGGAGTAGAGCGGGTTCAGCGCGCCGATCACCCGGTTGCCGGACCGGATCAGGGTCGCGCCGAGCTCCGCGAACGCCTCGCCGGACGACCGCCGGGTCGCCCGCCGCAGCCGGGCGAACTCGGCGGACAGCTTGGCCTGGTCGAGCCGGAGCATGATCTGCTCGAAGACGTCCAGTACGACGGCGGCCAGCGGCACGTCCACATTGGTGGGTTCGAGCAGCCCGTCCGGCAGCTTGGTCATCGCGCCGGACTCGTCCAGCTCGGCGAACGCCGGGCCGACGGCGGAGACCGGGACGATCCGGACCACGCGGCGCGCGCTGTGCTCCTGGACGAGGTCGCGGAAGCCCTGGTTGGTCATGAGCAGCTTGCGTACGGTGCGCAGCCGGCCGTCCTCGTCGGCGTCGACGTCGCGGAGCAGGTCCCACTTGGTGATGACGAAGGTGACCGGCTTCTCCACCACCAGCATGCGGCTGATCATCGCGGTCAGCGCGTGCTGGAGGCCCATCTGGCCCTCGCGCCGCCCGTCGACCCACTGCCGCACGCGGTGCCCGTCGATGACCGCGACCAGCGCGTCGGCGCGCTCGATCCGGTCGTCGAGGTCCTTCCACAGCGTGGAGCCCGGCTCGGGCGGCGAGGTCAGCAGCGTCCCGGCGTAGTCGAGATAGCTGAGCTTGAGCACCGTGTGCAGCGCGCCCGAACTGCCGCGGGTGCGCACGTCGAAGGTGAACTCGCGGGTGTCGGCGGTCACCGTGCCGGCCGGCCAGTCCCGGCCCGGGTCCTCGACCTCCGTGAACCACTGGTTGAGCAGCGCCACCTGCTCCCGGGGAGCGGCGAGGAAGTAGCCGCGCCCGCCCCAGGTCTGCATCTGGTGGTACATGCTGGCGAGCAGCAGCGTCTTGCCCGATCCGCGCGGCCCGAGGGTGACGACCCGGAACGTGGGCACACCGTCGTCGCCGCGCGGTGCGGGCGCCGCGGGCCGGCGGCGGCGCCGACCCACGAGGACGGCTGCCACGACCACGGCGGCGAGCAGTGCCAGGGTGAACACAGTCATGCCACCCGGACGCCGGCGACCCCCGTGTTGATACCTGTCAGGTCGTGCCGCGCGGCACCGACTGGCGGGCCGCGAGCGCCGCGCCCCGCGCGCCGGCCATGTCGAGGTCGGGGACGAGGGCGAACGTCGCCACCTGCTTCTGCTCGTCGCGCAGGCTGGTGTGCCGCTCGACCTGCTCGAGGAACCACTGGCCGAACGCCGCGCCCGCCTGGACCACGCCGCCGCCGACGAAGTAGGCGTCCGGGTCGGTGAAGTTGGCGGCGATGGTGAACAGGCGGCCGATCGCCATGGCCTGCTGCTCGAAGATCCTGCGGGCGAGCGGGTCGCCCGCCTCACCCAGGCCCCGGACCAGCTTGGCCGCCGTGGCCAGCGAGGCCTCCTTGGCCAGCGGGTGGTCGGGATACCTCGCCAGCCAGTACGGCAGCAGGTTGCGTTCGATGCCGGTCAGCGAGGCCACGCTCTCGGCGTCGCCGTCGAAGCCGCAGTTGCAGTCCGGCAGCGGCTGGCCCACGTCGAGCAGGCCCCGCATCGGGATGTGCACATGCCCCAGCTCACCGGCCATGCCGGCCGCGCCGGAGACGATCCGGCCGGCCTCGATCACACCGCCGCCGAGCCCGGTGCCGACGATCGCCGAGACCGACGACCGGGTGGGCCCCATGAGTCCGAAGTGGACGTGGTGCGCGTACAGCGCGGCGGCGTTGCCGTCGTTGTTGTAGACGACCGGCAGCCCGAGCCGCTCCTCGAGCGCGCCCCGCACGTCGAACCCCCGCCAGGCCGGGTCGACGAAGTTCGTGGAGCCCTTGGCCGAGATGACGCCGGTGGCGCTGGCCGGGCCCGGGGTGTCCAGCCCGACGGAGCGCACGGCCGCCCGGGGCACGCCGGTCTGCGTGAGCACGTTGTCGAACGCCTCGGCGAGCGCCCGGACCGCGACGACCGGGCCTTCCTTGACCCGGCTCGGGCTCTCCAGCAGGCCCTCGACCAGGAAGTCGCCGGCCGAGTCGAGCACGGTCGCGTTGTTGGCATTGCCGCCGTTGTCGAGGCCGACGACCACCCACCGGTCACCCTCGACCGCCCGCACGCTGTCGCTCATCAGCCGATCGTGCCACGGGTACGGGCTACCCGCGCTCCTCCGGTCGCCGCAGGCGCTTGACCTCTCCGCGCCTCTTCTTGTCAGCGATCCGGCGCTCCTTGGCGCCCCGTGACGGGCGGGTCGCGCGGCGTGGTGGCGGCGGCGCCTCGATGGCCCGGGCGACCAGCGCCGCCAGCCGGGCCAGCGCGGCCTCGCGGTTGCGCAGCTGGGCCCGGTGCTCCGAGGCGGCGACGGTGAGCACGCCGCCGACCAGACGGTTGGCCAGCCGCTCGCGGGCGCGGTCCTTGAGCACGGGACCGAGCGCGCTGGTCGCGTCGAGGTCCCAGCTCAGCTCGACACGGGAGTCGGCGGTGTTGACACCCTGACCGCCGGGCCCGGACGAGCGGGAGAACCGCCAGTGGAGCTCGGCCTCGGGGATCTCCACGCCGGGGCGGATGGTCAGGGGTGCCATGCGGCCAGGATAGACTTGACAGTGCTTATATAAGTGCTGTTACATCGTACGCCGTGGCAGACCTTCTCGACAGCAGCCACTGGGGACCCGTCTGGGCGCTGCTGCACGGCATGGACCGCGAGATCGCGGCGCTGTACGACGAGGCCGGCATCGGCGACGTGCGCACCCGGTTCGTCGGGCCGATGATCCAGCTGTCCCGGCACGAGCCGCTGACGATCCAGCAGCTGGCCGACCGGACATCGGTGACCCACTCGGCGATGAGCCAGACCGTGGCCGCGATGCGCCGGGCCGGGCTCGTCGAGGACGCGGACAACGTCGACGGGCGGACCCGGCGCATCAAGCTCTCCCCCCGCGGCGCTTCGTTGGTGCCCTTCCTGGCGGCGGAGTGGCGGGCCACCGAGACCACGGTGCGTGAGCTGGACGCGGAGCTGCCGTACCCGCTGACCCGCGTGGTCGAGGACATCAGGCGGGCGCTGGAACAGCGGTCGTTCGCGGACCGGCTGCGCGCCAACTTCAAGCCGTGAAGGGCGCGCTGCTCGACCTGCGCCCGCTGCGCCACGCCACGTTCCGCCGGCTGTGGCTGGGCAAGACCCTGTCCGGCTTCGGCGGGCAGTTCGGCGGCTTCGCCGTCGTCTTCTACGTCTGGGACCAGACGCACAACCCGGCGCTGGTCGGCCTGCTCGGCCTGGTGACGGCGGTGCCGCTGGTCGCGGTGGCCCTGCTCGGCAGCGCGTTCGTCGACCACGTCGACCGGCGGCGGATGGCCGCGGGCGCGACCTGGGGCCTGCTGGCCACCAGCCTGCTGATGGCGGTCACCGCGGTCACCGCGTCGCCGGTCGGCGTGATGCTCGCGCTGGCCGCCGTGCACTCGGCGCTGTCCGCGCTGTCGGCGCCGGCGCTGCGCGCGTTCGTCCCGCTGCTGCTGCCGCCCGAGCGGCTGGCCGCCGGGCTCGCCCTCAACCACCTGTCGTTCCAGCTCGCGATGCTGCTCGGCCCGGCCTGCGCCGGCGTGGTCGTGGCCTTCGCGGGCGCACCCGTGTGCTTCGTGGTCGACGCGGCGTCGTTCGGGGCGGCGCTGTTCGGGATCGCGGGACTGCCGCGGGTGACCGGCACGTCGTCGGGCGGTGCCGGTCTGCGGGCGGTGCGGGACGGGATCGCCTTCGCGGTACGCACGCGGCCGGTGGCGGGCGCGCTGCTGGCGGACCTCTGCGCCACGCTGCTGGCGATGCCGGTCGCCCTGTTCCCGGTGGTGAACCAGGAGAAGTTCGGCGGCTCGCCGACCACCCTGGGCCTGTTCCTGACCGCGATCGGCGTCGGCGGCGCGATCGCGTCTCTCTTGTCGGGCGCGGCGACCCGCCTCCCCCGGCCGGGCATGGTGCTGCTGGCCGGCGGCCTGGTCTGGGGCGGCGCGCTGGCACTGGCGGGTGTGGTCTCGACGCTGCCGGCGGTGCTGACCTGCCTGGCCCTGGCGGGCGCGGCCGACACGTGGGCGGTGGTGGCCCGGGGCACGGTCGTGCAATCGTCCACACCGGACGCCTACCTGGGGCGGGTGGCGGCCTTGGAACACGTGGTCGGGGTGGCGGGTCCGGAGCTGGGCAACCTGCGGGCGGGCCTGGTCGCGTCCGCCACCTCGGGCGGCGCGGCGTTGGTGATCGGGGGCCTGACGTGCCTGGCCGGCACGGCCGCGTTGGCGGCCCTCAGCCGGCCGCTGCGCAGAGCAACTGTCCTAGCACCAGCGGCGGCCGGCCAGCCAACACCGTGAATTCCCGCAACGCGTGCCGTGCGGCGACGGCGAGCGCGGGATCGTCGAACACGTCGCCGGCCAACACGACGACCCCGATCCCGGTCTCGTCGGCACGCCGGCGCGCCTGCTCGGCAACGATCGCGACCAGGGTGGCCCGCACGCGGTTGTCCATCACCGCCGCGGGCACACCGGCCCGAAGGTCCGCGACGACCGCCCGGACGATGCCGCCCGGATCGAGACCCCGCGTGGGATAGGGCTGGTCTCCGTCGACGCCGCCCGCCCCGCGCGGTGCGGCATTCACCGCGTTCCCCGCCCGGACCGGCCCGCCGGAATCCCCACCTCCCGTTGGATACGGCTCGGGACTGATTACACCGCTTGTCGCCTCGGGATCGTGAGGCGCGGCCGGGCCGTGCAGGTCGGCGATCGCGGCCAGCAGCAGGCCGACGCTCGAGGTGGCGCCGCAGCCGAAGCCAGAGTCCAGTTGGTTGGCCAGGATTCGGCGTTCGCGGGTCGAGCACGCGCGGACCGGCGGCAGGTCCAAATCCCAGGGCACGCCCGCGTGGCGGAGGTGGGCCAGCGCGGTGCGGTGCGGTCGGGTAGTGCCCACGCAGCGCACGTACTCAAGGTGAGCCGGCCGGCGAAAGCCCTTGTAGCCCGCCACCAGCACCTCGCCGCCCCAGACGGCGCCGTCCGGGCCGTAGCCGCCGCCGTCGAAGGCGAAGCCGATCACCTGTTCGTCCACGCCCAACCCGTGCGCGGCCATCGTCGCGGCGATCAGGGCGTGGTGTCGGGACACCGGGCGCAACCGGAGGCCGGCACGGGCCGCCCAGCCGCGGGCCGGGTCGCCGGGGTGCAGGTCGACGGCGGCCAGTTCCGGTGTGACTCCCGCGGCCGCGCACAGGCCCGCGAGCGCGTCGTCGTGGCTCGCGAACTCGCCGAGCCAGGCGCGTCGGCCGGCGCCGATGGCCGCCCACCCCGCGCCCAGGGCGAGCGTCGGCGCCACCGCCCAGGGCAACGCGACCACCACACCGGGATTCTCCACACCGATCGCGTACGCCGTGGTGCTTATTAATGCTTACCGCTCCACCGCCCGGCCGATTGACCGATGATCAACTGCGCCCCAGAATTCGCCGGTGACCGATACCTGCCCCACCTGCGCCGTGCCGCTGGCCGTCGAGGAGGACGAGCCGCCGTGGTGCCCGCGCTGCGAGTGGAACCTCGACGCGCTCGCCCCGATCGAGCACTCGACCTGGTTCTACCGCCAGATCCGCACCCGTGACCACCGCGCCGGTTTCCGGGCCGACAAGCTGCTCGCCACCGGCACACCGGTCCGGCCCGGCGGCGGCCACGGGCTGTTGGTGGCGGTCTCCGCGGTGCTGCTCGCGGTGCCGGCGGCGGCCGTCGTCGCGGCCATCTGGCTGCTGGTCGCCGGGCCGGTGGTGATCGGCCTGCTGCTGCTCCTCGTGGCGTACCTGGTGCGGCCCCGGCTCGGGCGGGTCAGGACCATCCTCAAGGGTCTCTACCGGCTCGACGCCGACCGCGCACCCGCGCTGCACGCCCTCATCGACCGCGTCGCGGCGGCGACGGGCGCGCCGCGCCCCGACATCGTCGCGGTGGAACCCGGGCTGTGGGGCGCGTGGACGACGGTCGCCGGCATCCGGCAACGCCGGATCCTGACGCTCGGCATCCCGTTGGTGGCCAGCGTCGAGCGCGGCGAGCTGGTCGCGTTGCTCGGGCACGAGCTGGGCCACTTCGCGAACCGGGACTCCCGCCGCCGGATGCTGACCATGCCGGCCCGGGTCACGTTCGGGCACATCGCCAGCGGCCTGCGGCCGAGCCGGGTGTCCGGTATGGAGCGTGACCTGCTCGGCCTGTACCTGATCGTCTACGAGGTGTGGCGCCTCGTGAGTGGAATGCTGTCGTGGCTCGCGTTCGCGGTGCACGCGACGATCCACGTCTCGGCGGCGCGCGACGACCGGCGCGCCGAACAGGAGGCCGACCGGCTCGCCGTGCGGGCCGCCGGGCGCGCGGCGACGCTGGGTCTGCTGGACGCGACGGCCGCGTTCCCGCTGTTCCACGGCGCGATCAGCGGTGTCGCGCGCAAGGGCTACGCGATGGCCGAGTGGCGCGAGCGGGTCGCGCTGAGCCGGGCCCGCAACGAGAGCCGGACGGGCACGCTGCGCCAGCTCACGATCCGCACGGAGGCGTCGCTGTTCAGCAGCCACCCGTCGACCGGCCGCCGGCACCAGTTCGTCTCGGCGCTGCCGGACACGGCGCCCGCGGTGACCGTCAACGACGCGGAGTGGGCGACGGTCGTCCGCGAGCTGGCGCCGTACGCCGAAACGCTGCGCAAGGAGCTGGCCGAGCAGTACGAGATGTGAGCGTCGTCAGAACGCCGGCGTCGCGTACACCATCCGTCGCCGAACGTCATGAACCCGGACCAGTAGGGGAGGTCCTCGGGTCCGACCGGCGCGGTGCGCCGCACCGGTGTGCCGAGGGTGCCCGTGCTGCCGCTCGGCGCGGTCGACCGCCAGCAGGTCGCCGTTGTCGTTCTGGTCGGGCACGTCCGTGCCGTGGCTGCGGTTGAGGTAGTACGTGCTCCCGTGCGCGACCACGCCCTGCACGTTCGGGACCGGCAACCGGTACGCACTGTTCGCCTTCCACCGCCCGTCCGGCGAGATCGCGGGCAGGCCGCTGAGCGAGTCCAGCGGCCAGTTCGCGACGCGACCGGTCCTGTTCGGGTCGTTGCCGTTGGCACCGGCGTCGCCGCCGTTGGTGCCGCTGTCGACCGGGTCGAAGCAGAAGCTGTAGACGGCGTCGAGGTTGCGCTCCTTCGTGTCGACCGCGCCGGGGGGTTGCAGATGGCGCCCTGCCCGGACATGGCGGTGCCGTCGCGGCTGGCCTGCGCCAGGGTGTTCTGCACGCCGAGCTTCGGCGGCTGGGCGTCGAGCTCCTGCACGCGCTGGGTCAGCGCGGTGGCGTTGCTCGCGGGCCGCAGGTCGAAGTCACCGAGCTTCGGCGCCGGTGGCGCGGCGGCGGATGCGGTAGCGGCCGGCGCTCGTGGCATCGAAGCCTCAGAGCTTATGCCTCATAGATCGAAATTCGTCGCATAGATCACGACCGGCGTGCCGCGGCCGTTGACGGTGGATTTCTCCAGGTGGAGGCCGATCTTCTCGGCCACACGCCGGGACGGGCGGTTGTCGGGGTGCACGATCGCGATCAGGCGGTCGGTGCCGACGACGTCGCGGGCGTGGTCACGGCAGGCCGCCGCCGCCTCGGTCGCGAGGCCACGACCCTGGAGCCCACTTCTCACGTGGTAGCCCACCTCGACGTCGGTCACGCCGTCGATCGTCTGGGGCGTCAGGCCGCAGTCACCGACGAACTCACCGGTCTCCCGCAGCGAGACGATCCACAGCCCGTGGCCGTGGTCGCGATAGAGCCGCCGGTTCCAGGCGATCCAGTCGCCGGCTTCCGACCGGGTGTACGGACGTGGGTAGTAGCCCATCACCGCGGGGTCACCGAGCAGCGCGGCCATGTCGTCGAGGTCGTCGTCCGTCATCTCGCGGAACGCGAGGCGTGCTGTCGCCGGGGGTACGGTCACCAGCCGCACCCTACCGACGGTGACCCACCGCGAACCTGGCAGCGCAGCGTTGTCTGGCGGGAGCGACGGTCGCGCCCACGACGGACCCGAGCCCAGCGGTTGTGGTCTTGTCGAACCGTCCCTCAGATCGGTTCGGCGACGACGTCCGCGGCGCGGGCCGTGATGCGGGTGCCGTCGGTCAGGATGACGTCGACCAGGCCGGCCTCGTCAGCGACGCTGACGCCGAAGACCGGCGCGCCGGACAGGTCCGGCCCGGCTTCGGGCGAACGGCGGTTGCGCGGTGGGCGGTAGACCCAGCGGACCTCGCTCGCAGCGTTGTTCGTGTTCACCCGCACCGCCCCCGTCTCACTGCACTGCGCTCCATTTTGGCGGGCTGCGGCGGCTGGTCAGGTCGCGGCGCGCCGGGCCAACCGCGCGGCGCGCAACGTGAGATAGCGCTGCTCGGCGGCGCTGGTGGCGCGGGCGGCGGCGGCCCGGTAGTGGTCGAGCGCGGTGGCCTGGTCGCCGGCCAGCTCGTGGAGGTGGGCGCGGACCGCGTGGAGCCGGTGGTGGTGGTCGGGCAGCCGCCGGTCGAGTTCGGCGAGCATGGCCAGGCCGGCGGCGGGGCCGTCGACCATCGCGGTCGCCACCGCGTGGTTGAGGGTGACGACGGGGCTCGCGGTCATCCGTTCGAGCACGCCGTAGAGCGCGCGGATCTGCGGCCAGTCGGTGTCGGCGGCGCGCTCGGCCCGGTCGTGGAGGGCGGCGATGGCGGCCTGGAGCTGGTACTCGCCCACGCTGCCCTGGCGGAAGGCCGCGTCGAGCAGCCGGGTGCCCTCCTTGATCAACGCCTGGTCCCAGCGGGTGCGGTCCTGCTCGTCCAGGGGCACGAGGTCGCCGTCCGCCGTGGCGCGGGCCGGGCGGCGGGCCTCGCTGAGCAGCATCAGGGCGAGGAGGCCGGCGCTCTCGGTGTCGTCCGGGCGCTGGATCATGCGGGTCAGGCGGATGGCCTCGGCGGAGAGCTCCCGCCGCCGCAGGTGACCGGCGTTGAAGATCAGGTAAAGGACGCGACGGGCTTCGGGGGTGACCTCCCGGCGGTCCTGGATGCCGACGTCACGGATGATCTTCTTGGCGCGGCTGATCCTTCGCGTCATGGTCTCCTCGGGCACGAGGAACGCCTCGGCGATCTCCGCCGTGCTCAGGCCGCCGACGGCACGCAGGGTGAGCGCGATCGCCGACGCGGGGGGCAGGGCGGGATGACAACACATGAGGAGTACGGCCAGCGAGTCGTCGCGGTCGACGGGCCGCGCGGGTTCGGCCGGCTCCCGGGCGGCGACGAGCGCCTCGCGCCGCCGCCGGGCCTGCTCCCCGCGGACCTGGTCGACGAGCTTGCGCTCACCGGCACGGATGAGCCACCCGCGCGGGTTGTCGGGAACGCCGTCGCCGGGCCAGCACGCGGCGGCGGCGATGAGCGCCTCCTGGGTGGCGTCCTCGGCGGCGGCGAAGTCGCCACAGCGCCTGGTGAGCACGCCGACGACCTGCGGCGCGAGGCCGCGCAGCAGGTCGGTCAGCTCGTCGTTCATCCCAGCAGCAGATCGAAGTCCGCGTCGCCCATGACCCGCCGAACCCCGATCGGCTGCCGCTGCGGCCGCCCACCGGGCCCGGGCACCGCGGAGATCCGGGCCGCGATCTCGATCGCCCGCTCCTCGGAGTCGACGTCGACGAGCTGATAGCCGGCGAGCATCTCCTTGAACTCGGCGTACGGCCCATCGGTGACCACCGGCGCGTTACGCCCGTCGGACCGGACGACCTTGGCCAGCTCGGGCCCGGTCAACGCCTCCTGGGTGACGAGCTCGCCGCTCTGCAGCAACTCCTCCCGCAGGGCGGCGTAGTAGTCCATGTGCGCCTTGACCTCGTCGGGCGTCCAGTCGGTCATGGGCTCGGTCACGTCGCCACCGTCGTAGTCGACGATCAGCAGGTACTTGGTCATGATGCGCTCCTCCTCGGGTCTGCCTTTCTACCCGACGGACGAAGCGGCCGCCCGCTTCCGGACACATCTCGGTCGGCTGCTGCCGCTGATTTCGACGCACATCTGCTGCGGCCTGGTTCGGCTCGGCCTCCGCGCCCTGCTGCAACGAGCCTGGGCCATCGGGACATGGCAGCTGCGGGCGGCCGTGATTTGGCTCAAGGAGCGACCATGACCGCCAGACCTGGCCGGACTTCCAACCAGCCGGACCTCTGTGGGATGAAGGCGGGCCCTGGGTCCGGCCGCGACCGCCAAACCAGGCCGTCGGCCGTGGGCCACGGCGGCTTTGCTAAGCAATGCAGGCGGTCGATTCGCCAAATTGCCGCGTCGGACGCGAGCCCGGTGAGACGCGGCCGCCACGTGCCAGCAACGAAGAGCGCGGACACTCGCCAGGCGGGGTCGGACCCGGTTTGAAGCGCACGCAGCGCAACCAGATGATGCGACGACCGATCGGACCGGGTCACGTGGCTGTGCCGCGGATCGTCCAGGCTCGGGCCGTCAGGCGGATCGAGCCGTCGGGGGTCGCCGGCAGTCGGGAGCGGAGCAGATCCCGCAGGCGGTTGCGGTCGCTCGGCTCGAGGTGGGCGACGAAGCCCGGCGCCGGCCCCTGGCCGCCCAGGAACGGGGTCCAGTAGTCGTCGAAACCCGTGAAGACCGTCGGGATCGAGACCGCGTCGACCGTCACGCCGGACAGGCCGGCGCCGATCCACAGTGTACGGAGCGGGTCCGGGCGGCAGACCGAGGCGAACCGTTCCAGCTCGTCCGGTGCGGTCGGGTCGATCTTCGCCGCCGCGGACCAGAAGTAGCGCAGCATCTCCATGCCGTCGCCGTAGTCCCAGACGTACGCCGCGACCGTGCCGCCCGGCACCGTCACCCGCGTCATCTCGGCGACCGCCCGTCGCGGTTCCGCGACGAAGTTGAGCGCCAGGCCGCTCACCGCGAGGTCGAAAACGCCGTCCGGCAGCGGCAGCGCGGTCGCGTCGGCGACGCGGAAGAGCGCCCGGGGGTCACCGACCCGGTCGGCGGCCGCGGTCACGAACGCCGGGGAACTGTCCACACCGGTCACTTGGGTGGGCGCGGTGGCGGCGAGCACGGCACCGCTCAACGCCCCGGTGCCGCAACCCACGTCAAGCCAGCGCCGCCCCGCCGGCGCCGTCAGCCAACGCACGAACAGCGGCGCCACGCGCCGGCTCCACCGGCCCATGTAGGCGTCGTACGCGTCCCGTTCCGACCATCTGTCGCCCAGCACGGGGGCAACAGTATCCGGCAATTGCCATCGATTGCCCCCGATCGAGTGAACGGATTTCGCATCCGTCACCCCCCCCGACTCTCAGCGACCCACCCGGGTGTCCCGCGTGTGGGTGTAAGGGGTACTCCGGCGGGTCGCACCCACAAGGCGGAGCGTCCGGAAGACCCGCAACCGGCCCCCGCCGCCGGTGGCCGCGACCAGCTCGAGCAGGACCGGTCGCTCGTGCGGCGGTACGCAGGCAAGAATGATGACCAACGGCAGCACGGCCGAAGCCAACTCGACCAGCACGACGACGCCGACGAACGCCGCCACCGCGGCGATGATCGCGATGTCCGTCATGGCGATGCTCAGCTTCCGCTGACGACGACGGCGACCACCAGCACGAACGCCACCCCGGCGGCGAACGCCACGCCGACGATGGCGGCCAACGCCCGGACAAGCGGCTCCACCGGCACCAGCGCCTGCCGCGCGGCTCGCAGCGCCAGCAGCAGCACGACCGCGGCGCCGGCCAGATACACATAGGGGTAGTCGTCGAACGACGTCCACAGGTCCGCAAGACTCACGATGATCACCTCACACCGTCGGGCCGAGCGAGCGTTCAGGTATTCACTATCCATGATCGACATTCAAGGTCACATGCACGTATTCACCAGGCGCGAATTCAACTGCTCAAAACGGGGCTAGAGTGCCATATGGCTGAGTGGTAGCGTCCATATCGCGGCCTAGCGGTTCGCTGTCTCCACGCCAGCAATCCCACATAGGACCTCGAACGGGCGAATCGGTCGGCGCGGGCGATTGACTATCCGATGATCTTGAATGAGACTCCGGCAAGTGAATATGCCTATGAGCGAGCTTGACCTGCGGGTCATTTCCACCACCGGTTGCACGGGCGGCAGCTGCCCGACCATTTACGAGAGCGGTCGCGGCACGATCGTCGTGCAGGGATACACGGTCCCGGCCGAAGCGTCGGGCGTGGCCGTTCCCGCCGGTGAGCAGCTCGTCGAGATTCCCGTCGAGGTCCTGAGGAGTGCCGCCCGCGCGATGTCGTGAACCGGCTTCGCGTCCACCACGGAGAAGGGAGCGCTCTGTGTCCCCTACGCATGGCGCTCACTTCGACTCGGACGACTCGCTCGGCCCGACCCTGGCCCGCCTACGCCGGGCAAAGAACCTGACCGGCCGTGAGCTGGGCAAGCTCGTGGGCATGAGCCAGCCGAAGATCTCGCGGCTGGAGAACGGTGTGGGCCTGCCCGACCCCGCCGACATCGAGCGCGTGGCGCGGGCCCTGGACGCGCCCGACGAACTCGTGCGCCATCTCGTGGCGCGCGCCGAGCACGCGCAGAACATGATGACCGACTGGCGGGCGTTCACCGTGTCGCTCCCCGGACGCCAACAAGACATGGGCGAGATCGAGGCCCGACTCACCGAACTGCGGGTGTTCCAACCGACGGTGGTCCCTGGCCTGTTACAGACGAGTGAGTACGCCCGCGCGGTGCTCACCAGCTACCAACACGTGATCACTCCGCTCGACGCCGCCGCCCACGCCGTTGTGGCCGAAGCCGTGGCGGCGCGGATGGCCCGCCAGGAGATCCTCACCTACCCGGAGCGACGCTTCCATTTCCTGATCATGGAGGCGGTCCTCGAGAGCCGGGTGTGCGCGCCCGAATACATGCCGGCGCAGATCCAACGGCTGCGCGAGGTCGCCAAGCAGGAGAACGTCACCGTCGGGCTGCTTCCGACCGACTCCGACGTACGGATCCTCCCGATGAGTGGCTTCGTGTTGGTCGACGACGACGTCGTCATCATCGACCTGCTCAACACGTCGATATCGACGGGCGGAAAGCGGGACACCGCGGCTTACCGGCAGGCCTTCGACGCGCTCACGGAGGCGGCGATCACGGACATCGACCCGCTGCTCGACCGGCACATGGACCGCTACCTGCGGGCGATGCGACACGGCCGCTGAAACGCCACTCTTGCCGGCCTCGCGGGTGTGCTCCTACCGTCAGAACATGACTGGACACGCGAAGTCACCTCCCCCCGATCCGGAGAAGACCGAGCTGGCGACCGTCGCAACGTTGGCGTGTGGCGGTGGAAGCTGTCCGACGATCTACCGCGCCGGCGACGGCACCTACGTGGTGCAGGGGCGGGCGGTGGATCCCGCGGCCGCCGGCATCGCGCTGGCGGCCGACGAGGTGCTGGTCGCCGTCCCCGAGGCTCTCGTAGCCCGCCTGTTGGAGGCCGGGCGCCAGGCCGGGTGACCTGGCGCCCGACGGTCGGTTACGCCGGTTCGATCCAGATGTTGCGGTAGCGGACCGGGTTCGTGTGGTCCTGTAGGCGGATCGGGCCCGGAGTGTTCGCCTCCGCCGCTCCCCCACCCGTCGGGCCGTTGACGGCCACGTTGTTGTGCACCGTCACCCCGTTCCAGACCACCGTCATCCGCGCGTCCTCGGTCTTCGTGGAGCCGTTGAACCGGGCCGCCCGGAACGTGATCTCGTACGTCTGCCACGTCTCCGGTGCCGTCGCCGCGTTCACGTCCGCGGCCTTCTTCTGGTAGATCGCCGCCGCTTCGTCGTTGCCCAGTGACGTGTCGCCGAACGAGTCCAGGACCTGCAGCTCATAGCGGTCCTGTTGATACACGCCGCTGTTGGCCCGGGCCTGGCCCGTCACCTCCGGACCGTACAACGGGAGCCAGAACTCCACGTGCAGCTTGTAGTCGCCGTAGCTCTGCCGCGTCCGGATGTCGCCGCCGTTGACCTGCATGCCGCCGCCCGTGATCGTCCACGTCGGGTTGCGGCCGTCCGTGTGCTGCCAGTTCGCCGTCATCGACGCCGCGGTGCCGTCGAAGAGGACCGTGCGGGCCGGGCCGCCCGAGCCGCCGTACACCTCCAGCTCGTAGATCCGGGCCGCGCCGTCGCCGGAGCTGGTCGGTGTCTGCACGTTCAGCCGCACGTAGCGGGCCTGCACCGCGGTGAACGTGTGCGTCGTCGTCGAAGCCGTGTTGCCCGTCACCGTGGCCACTGTGGACCATGACGTGCCGTTCGTCGAGACCTGCAGGTTGAAGTCCCGCGTGTTCCACGCCGCGTTCTCGCCTCCGGCGGCCGCGTGCTTGAGCACGACCCGGTTCACCGACGTGGCCGCGCCGAGGTCGACCTGCATCCACTTCGACGAGCCGAGCGAGCACCACTTGTCGGTGTTGCCACCGGTGACGCTGCCGTTGACCGCCTTCGCCGGGCCTTCGTTCGACGCGCACGCGCTGTCCGATGTGGCCGGCTTGTTGAGCGCCAGGTTGACCGACGGCCCGCCGGTCACCGTGATGTGGTCGAGGTTCACGTGCCCGATGTCACCAGGGTCCACCTTGTATGCGATGGTGTTCGCGCCCGCGTTCAGGTTGACCGGGTCCGTCTTCGTCGCCCACGTGTCCCAGTTGTTGGTGAACGGCAGGCCGACCTGGCGCACCTTCGTGCCGTTGACGTACAACGAGACGGTCTTGGTTCCGGTCCCGCCGTTGGGACCGTTGGAATACCGCAGGTTCACGTCGTACGCACCGGCGGCCGCCGCCGAGACGGAGAAGGTGGTCGTCGCGCCCTGTGTGCCGTAGCCCGCCACGAAGCCCGAGCCGGTGTAGTTCAGGTGGTCGGACGCCACGATGGCGCCACCCGACAGCACCGCCGACTCGGCCTCCAGCACGCCGCCCGGCTGTTGCGGGCCGCCCACGAGCGCGTTGAGCGTGTACCACGCCTCCGTGCTCCACAGCTCCTGGCCGTTCGCCGCCGTGAACGGGCGCGGCGACCGCACGTACACCACGCGCCCCGCCTGCAGGCCGTTGACCTTCAGCGTCACCTTGCGGCCGTCGGCCGACGCGACGGCCGAGGCGACCGACAGCGTCTGCTCGTCGACCTTCGGGCCGCCGTAGTTCTGTGTCGGCACGTACCGCCACTGCTTGACCGTGTACGTCGTGGCCAGGGAGGCGATGGTCGCCGCCGACACCGGCTGCGTGTACTCGAGCTCGAACCCGCCGGTGATCGCCCGCATCGCGAGGATGTCGAACGCGTTGCCGCCGTTCGGGGTCAGCTTCTGCAGCCCGTACTTCAGCTTGCCCTCCTGGCCCCAGTTGCCGTCCGCGCCGAGGCCGCCGACGTAGATGGCGCCGTTCGGGCCGATCGACGTGCGCAGCACGCCCATCTCCAGGCCCTGCGTGTGCCGGAACAGCGCGCCCTGGTACTCACCGTTGACCTTCTCCAGGTACGCCCGCTGCAGGCCGCCGTAGGTCACGTCACCGATCAGCATCTGTCCGGCGAAGGGTCCGGAAGAGACCATCACGGGCGTGCTCGGCGAGTTGGCGATCTCGTTCTGCGGCATCCACAGCACGGGCTGCGTCACCGGCTGGTTCTGGAACGGCCCCGGCGGGTTCATGTTGAGGTTGAAGAACCGGTCCTGTTTGATGTGCAGTAGCTTCGACGACGGCAGCCAGTCACCCTGGTTGTCGGTGACGAAGATGCCACCCTCCGGACCCCAACCGATGCCGTCGGGCGTACGCAGGCCGCCCGCGACGTAGTGGACGGCGCCCGTGTTCTTGTCGACCCGGATCGTCGTGCCGCGGTTCGGCGCCGGCTGCGGGTTCGTGGTCGCGCCGCCGTAGTTGATGGAGATGGAAAGGTTCAGGTAGAAGTACGGCGCCTGGTAGAGCAGCCCGAACGCGAACTCGTGGAAGTTGCCGCCCCACGGCCAGGTCGCGACCTGCCGGTAGTTGTCGGTCACCCCGTCACCGTTGGTGTCGTTGAGCTCCACGAGCCGGTGCTTCTCCGAGACGTAGAGCTTCCCGTCGACGTACTTGATGCCCATCGGCTCCCGCAGCCCCTGCGCGATCCGCTGGTAGGTCACCTGGGCCGGCGCGGTCGCGTTCTGCACGTTCGACAGCAGGTAGACCTCGCCGGCCACGGTCTCGCTGCCGCCCCACGTGGTGATCGCGAGCCGGCCGTCGGGCAGCCAGTCCATTGCGGACACCTGCGGCTGGAAGCCGCTCGGCCGCAGGTTGGTCAGCGTGTAGTTCGGGTGCACGGCGTTCAGCGGCAGGCCGTCGCCGGGTGAGTCCGTGATGCCCTCGCATTCCTTGCGGCCCGGCGAGGTGACGCGCACGACGCCGGCGTCCGTGGAGAGCACGCTGTTGGGGACCAGGACGAACGACGAGGATCCGGGCGTGCGCCAGTCGAGCGTGATCTGCTGGTCGACGGTCCGCTCGAAGTGCTCGATCAGCAGCGAGTGGTAGCCGGTGCTGAGGGTGACGGTGCCCTCCTTCGGCGGCTGGGCGCCGTGCAGGCCGTCGTGGTCGATCACCAGGCTGTTGTCGATCAGCATGCGGGAGCCGTCGTCGCTGGTCAGCCGGAACGTGTACGAACCGGCGGTGGCGATGTTGATGTTGCCGATCACCTGCGTGGAGAAGTTGTCGCTGAACCCGCCGAAGTCGGCGGTCGACGTCCAGTTGATCGTGGGCATCAGCTTGTCCACATTGGGCGTCTGGCCGGGTTTGAGGTCGCAGATCTCGCTGAGCGGCACCTGCGTGTCGAAGACCCGCAGGGTGACACCGGGCTCCTGCGGCGGCGGCGCGACGGCGGCGTTCGCCGGCGCCGGCGCGACCAGCAGCCCGCCGACCAGCAGGCCGGCCGCCGCGAACCAGGACAGTGGGGATAACCGGGATCTCATGGTTCCTCCGGGACGGTAGAGGGACCGAGGTGACCCATCGACAAGCGTCACCACGTGCGCACACGGTAGGGGTCTTCCGGGTCACCTGTCCATATCTAAACTTCGATGCGACAGAACTTCCGTCCAACCGAGCAGAAGTAGCACCGAAGCCACCGAAAGGGTCGTCGGTGCCGACGGCGGCCGTTACCGAGGGCTACCGTTGTGCGAAGAACGACGTCGTACGGGGGGAACGTCATGATCGTCGTTACCGGTGCGTCCGGTGTGCTGGGCCGGATGGTGATCGACGAACTGCTGCTGCGGGTGCCGGCGGCTCAGGTGGTGGCGGCCGCGCACAGCCCGGAGAGGGTCAACGACCTGGCCGACCGCGGCATCGACGTGCGGCTGGCCGACTTCGACCGGCCGATGACGCTGCGCACCGCGTTCGACGGCGCCGACCGGGTGCTGTTGATCTCGGGTCCGGTGCCGGGGGTTCGGCTGCGCCAGCACCGGGCCGCGGTGGACGCCGCGCGGGCGACGGGCGCCGGCTTCCTCGCGTACACCAGCGTCGCGCATGCCGACGACACCCCGATCCCGGTGCCGGACCACGAGCGGACCGAGCGCTACATCGCCGAGAGCGGCATTCCGTACAGCTTCCTGCGCAACAACTGGTACAGCGAGGTCTACATCCCGGTCGCCCGGCGGGCGGCGGTGACGGGCGAGGTGATCGGCGCCTCGGGCGGCGGCCGGATCGCCTCGGCGCCGCGGGCCGACTACGCCGCCGCGGCGGCCGCGGTGCTGGCCGGCGAGGGTCACGAGAACAGCGTCTACGAGCTGGCCGGCGACAGCGCCTTCACCAAGGCGGAGCTGGCCGACCTCGTCAGCGACCTGTCCGGCGACCCGGTGACCTACCGCGACCTGACCGCGGCCGGCTACCGGGACGCCCTGGTCGCCCAGGACGTTCCGGAGCCCGCGGCCGCGTTCGAGGCGAAGGTCGACGAGGGCATCGCGGCCGGCGCGCTGGCCGACACCCCG
>NZ_JBFAIU010000075.1:8105-27148 GCF_040654855.1 Asanoa sp. NPDC050611 | reverse complement strand
CGGCTCGCTGCTGGTCAACCCGGGTGGCCCGGGCGCCTCCGGCGTCGACCTGGCCGTCTACCTCTCCTTCGGCTCGGCCTTCCAGGGCATCCCGGGACCTCGGCCGCGACGTCGGCCTGCGGATCATGGTGCCGATGGTGTCCACCGCGGACCAGCTCACGCCGGTGCGGGCCGCGGTCGAGGCCGCCGCCGCGAACCTCGGCACGCCGGTGCCGCCGATCGGCGCGATGGTCGAGACGGTCTCCGCCGTACGCGAGATCGACGCCGTCTGCCAGGCGTCCGACTTCATCTCCATCGGCAGCAACGACCTGACCTCCGAGGTGCTCGACCTGGACCGGGTCGACCCGCGGGCCCGCACCGAACTGGCCGCCCACCCACGCGTGCTGGCGCTGATCGGCCGGGTGGTCGAGGCGGCCGTCGCGGCCGGCCTGCCGCCGCTGACCGTCTGCGGCGACGCCGGCTCGCACCCGACGACACTGCCGCTGCTGCTCGGCGCCGGCGTACGGTCGGTCAGCGTGGCCGTGGCCCGGATCGACGAGACCCGGTGGCGGCTGCGCCGGCTGGACACCGGGCAGTGCCGGGCAGTGTTCACCGAGGCGCTGCGGCAGGGTGGCGCGGGCGACGTCGCCGAGTTGGTCGAGGAGCGGATCGAGGTGGCCATGCCATGACTGAAGGCATCGGGCTCGTGGGCATCGTGCTGATCTCGCACAGTGAAGCGCTCGCCGAGGGCGCGGCCGAGCTCGTCCGGCAGATCGCCGGCGGCGCGACCGTGGTGCCGGCCGGCGGGACCGAGGACGGCAGCCTGGGCACCAGCACCGACAAGATCGAGGCCGCGATCGAGGACGCCGACGCCGGCTCGGGCGTGGTGCTGATCCCGGACCTCGGCAGCGCCGTGCTCAGCGCCCGGTCGGTGCTGGCGGACCTGGCCGGCGAGACCACGGCCCGCCTCGTCGACGCACCGTTCGTCGAGGGCGCGGTCGCCGCCGCGGTGGCCGCGGGCACGGGCGCCGACCTGGACGCGGTCATCGCGGCCGCCGAGGAGGCCCGCGATGCCGCCAAGTTCTGACGACGACGTCGCGGAGCGCGTGGTGGTGCTGCCCAAACCGCTGCACGCCCGCCCGGCCGGCCAGCTCGCGCAGCTCGCCGGCCGGCACAAGGAGACCACCGTCCAGCTCGTCGCGGGCGAGAAGAAGGCCAACGCCCGCAGCGTGCTCGCGGTGATGGCGATGGGCGCGGTGACCGGCACCGAGGTGACGGTGACGGCCACCGGCCCGAACGCGGAAGCGATCGCCGACGAGGCCGCCGGCATCCTCACCGCCGCCGAAGCCGCCGACGGCTAGAGCGAGAACCCGGTCAGGTGCCAGCGGCCGAGGTTGGCCACCACCAGCTCCCGCCCGCGGAACGCCAGGTTCGTCGGGTGGCAGAGCAGGTGCGCGGTCTCGTCGTGGGCGAACACCTCGACCTGGCCCGGCGCGGGCACGCGGAGCACCGCGCTCGGCTCGTAGGCGCCCACGTAGAGCACGCCGTCCGCGTCGACCGCGATGCCGTCCACCACGAAACCCGGCGTCTCCGCGTGCGTCCGGACCGGCCCCGCCGGGCGGCCGTCGGCGGTCACGTCGACCGCCGCGATCCGGTAGCCCCACGACTCGGCGATGTAGAGCGTCCGCCGGTCGGGGCTCCAGGCGAGCCCGTTGGCGAAGTTGAGCGGCTCGTCGAGCCACACCTCGCCCCGCCCGTCCCGGTCGTAGCGCAGCAGCCCCACCCGCGGCTGTCCGGCCCGCCCGCTGTCGGAGACCAGCAGGCCGCCGTCGGGCAGGAGCACCGGATAGTTCGGGTTGACCAGCGGGTGCCCGGGCACCTCGGCGCCGAACCGGTCGAGGGTCCCGGTGCTGAGGTCGAGCCGCCAGAGGCCGGGCAGGGCCAGGTCGCACGCGTACAGGGCGTCCGGGCCGAGGGCCAGGCCGAGCAGGAAGCCCCCCGTCGAGGCCACCTCCTCGATCCGGTCGCCCTCGATCCGGTAGATCTGGCCGCCCTCGCCGCCGCACCACAGTGTCCCGTCGGGCCCGACCACGACGCACTCCGCGTGGTCGAGCCGGGGCTTGCTGAGCAGGCCGTCGAAGACGACGTACGGCTCCGGCGCGGACGGGTGCAGCCTCATCCCAGCTCCACGTCGACGAACCGGGGCCGGTAGATGCTCGCGTCCTGGTAGTGCTCGTCGTTGGCCAGCGTGTTGACGTTGTAGGTGAGCAGCAGCCGCCGGTCGGTGCTGTGCTCCGGGTGGATGTGCGAGTTGTACGTGATGATGTTCGGGTTCCCGTAGCTGCCGTTCGGCCCCGTCTCGGGCGTGGTGTAGAGGACCACCGGGTCGGTGAACGGCCCGGTCGGCGCGTCCGCCACGTACGCCAGGATCCGCGCGCTGAACAGCTCGTTGGTGTCGTGGGTGACGAGCAGGTAGCGCCCGCGCCACGGTGTGACGCTGTACTCGTTGGCCACGCCGGTCACCACCCGCGTCGAGTCGGCCGGCTCCGCCGACCACCCGTCGCCCGTCCAGAACTGCCACGGCCGGCG
This sequence comes from Asanoa sp. NPDC050611, assembly GCF_040654855.1. Lineage (NCBI taxonomy): Bacteria > Bacillati > Actinomycetota > Actinomycetes > Micromonosporales > Micromonosporaceae > Asanoa > Asanoa sp. NPDC050611. The sequence goes on along the minus strand of NZ_JBFAIU010000075.1, from coordinate 24,580 downwards.
CAGGTCCGTCCCGGACACCCGGGCCACGTGCATGTGCTTCGCGGCGCCGAGATCCTCGACACCGTACACATAGGTGTGTCCGCCGACCCGCTGCAACCACGCCGCCCAGCTGATGGTCGGCGGGAGCGAGGGGAGCGGGTGGTAGGCGACCGGGCGGTCCAAACGGTCCGTGTCCACATGCGCCACGGCGGTGCGCACGTAGCCCAGGTCCCAGCTGCCCGGCCCGGTCTTCGTGTACTCGTTGACGACCTGCTGCCAGAGCTTGCCGGACACCAGGTTCGGGCCCATCCAGTACCAGCTGTTCGCGTCGGCCGGCCGGAAGATGGCGGCCGGCTCGCCGTCGACGGTGCCGGTCACAGTAGACAGTTCGCTGCCGTGCTGCACGAGCACCGAGTTGTTGATGAACGGCGCCGTGGTGGGTCGGCCGCCGTCGGGGTCGACCGGCCCGAGGAACGTGTCCGAGAAGATCCAGATCTCCCGGCCGCCGGACAGCTTCGCGGAATAGGTGCTGTCCGCGCCGGTCCAGCCGACACCCGTGTTGGCGTACGCGGTGAAGAGGTTGTTGAGCGTGGTGTTGGGACTGGCGGAGCGGACGGTGAGAGCGCGACCGGCGGCGACGGCCGGACTTCCGCCTAGCGCCACGAGGCCGGCAGCACCGGCGGCGCCACCGAGCAGGGTTCGACGAGCGAGGGGCATTGCTGTTCCTCCATCAGTGTGCGACCTACTGGGGGAGTGCGGCCGGGTTGACGGCGAGCAGGCCGCCGTCGACCCGGTATTCCGCGCCCGTGACGAACGAGGCGCGGTCGCTGGCGAGGAAGGCGACGACCTCCGCCACCTCGGCAGCGCGGGCGACCCGGCCGAGCGGATGCGTGCGGCCCCAGGTGGCCACCGTCTCCTCGACCGTCGCGTCGCCCTTGTAGAGGTCGGCCGCCCAGCGCAGCATGGGCGTGTCGACCGAGCCGGGGCACACGGCGTTGACCCGGATGTTCTCCTTGGCGTGGTCCAGCGCCATCGAGCGGACCAACGCGTTGATGCCGGCCTTGCTGACCGCGTACGCGGCGACGCCCTGCTGGGACACGTACGCCTGCACCGACGAGACGGCGACGATCGCGCCGCCGCCCCGGGCCCGCAGGTGCGGCAGGGCGGCGCGGCACGTCCGGAACACGCCCTTGAGGTTGACGTCGAGCACCTCGTCCCAGAGCGCGTCGGAGGTCTCCTCGACCGTGCCGTAGCGCTGGACGCCGGCGCTGGTGACCACGATGTCGAGGCCGCCGAACCGGTCGACCGACGCGGCGACGAACCCCGCCACCGCCGCCGGGTCGGTCACGTCCGTGACGGTGCCGAACGTGCCGGTCCGCTCGGCCAGCGTGGCGACCGCGTCGGGCTCCTGCCCGCAGAACGCCACCGCCGCGCCGCCGGCGACCAGCCGTTGGACCACCGCCGCGCCGATGCCCAGCGATCCGCCCGTGACCAGCGCCACCTTGCCGTCGAACTCACCCATCGAGCACCTCCGTCGACCAGTTGAGCCGAAGTGTCCCGTGTGGAGGGGCGGTGAGCGCGGTCCCGTTCGCGACGGCCGCGGCGAGTCCCTCGGTCGGGTGGCTGGAGAACGGTTCCAGCCCGACCACGTACGCCCGGCCCCACCACGGGTAGCCGGTCGTCGCGCCCAGCTCGTGCCAGAGCCACAGGTAGGGCAGCACGGTGGCGTCCCAGCTGACCCGGATGCCGGTGCCGTCGACGGGCTCACGGAGCTCGTACCACCCGGTGTCAGCGAATCCGCTGAGGTAGACGATCTCGCTCGGCTCGCCCGGCGCCGGCACCACGCTCAGGTCGACCGTGCCGCCGTCCGGGCTCGGGACCGCGGGCCACGGATACGGCCCGCCGGCGCGCACCGACCGCAGCGGCGGGTTGATCGCCGACGGGTGCGGGTGCACCTGGATCCCGTCCGGCAGCGTGATCCGCTGTCCCGGGCGCAGGAACGGCCGCCCGTACGCCAGATGCTGGCCCCACATCGCCTCGACCGGCACGGGCGCGGCGTTGGTCAGCTCCTCGTCGAACCGCAGCGTCGCCTCGCCGGAGCGCAGCCGGAGCACTTTGCGCAGGTGCAACGGCGTGCGCCGGGCCGCGACACACAGTCGCACCGCGACCTCGTCGGGCTCGTCGACGAGCACCTCGGCGTCCCAGGGCAAAGCGGTCAGCTCGGCATGCTGGGCGAGGGCCGCGCCCCGATGGCGGGCCGGCGCGCCGCCGTTCGGCAGCACCTCCTGCCAGCCACCCGGATAGCTGTCGAGGAACGCGGCGACGTCGTCGCCCGCCGCGGCGCCGGCGCCCGGTGGCCGCACCGCGTCCGGCGCCAGCCAGACGTGGTCGCGGTCGCGCGGCTTGTGGTTGAACTCCACGATGTGCCCGCCGGTCAGCAGCACGGTCACCCGCAGCAGCTCGTTCTCCAGCACCACGGCCGGGTGCCCGAAGATCGTCACGTCGTGCGCCCGGGCACCCCAGTTGCGGGCCGGGCGCCAACGCGTCGTCATGTCGCTGTGGCGGGGTCGGCCCAGCGGTCGTTGGGCACCAGCGGATACCAGCCGGGCCGGGCCGGGTCCCGGTCGTACGGGTAGCCGCCCAGCTCCTTGTAGAGCTCCGCGTACTCGGCCACCTTGGCCCGGTCGAGCCGCACACCGAGCCCCGGCCCCGTCGGCACCGCGATCGCACCATCCACGTACGACTTCTTGCCGCCGGCGATGATGTCGTCGGTCAGGTGGTGGTAGTGCGCGTCCGCCGCGTACGTCAGGTTCGGCAGCACGGCGCCCAGGTGCAGCATGGTGGCCAGCTGGATGCCCAGCTCGCCCGAGGAGTGCACCGCGACGCCGAGCTGGAACGTCTCGCACACCGCCGCCGCCTTGACGCAGGCCCGGATCCCGCCCCAGAACGTGGTGTCCAGCAGCACCACGTCGACGGCGGGGTCGCGCACGTTGGTGGCCAGCTGCTCGAAGTTGACCACCACGGTGTTGGTCGCGATCGGGATGCCGAGGTCGCGCAGCTGCCGCACCCCGTTGAGGCCCCAGGTCGGATCCTCGTAGTAGTCGTTCGGCAGGTCCCGGATCGCCTCGCCGAACCGCCGGGCCTCGGCCACCGACAGCGCCCCGTTGGGGTCGTAGCGGAACCGGTCGCCCGGCAGCGCCGCCGCCAGGGCCCGGTAGCCCTCGAGCTCGAACCCGGGCGGGAAAACGCCGCCCTTGAGCTTGTGCACGGTGAACCCGTGCTCCGCCTTGAGGGCGCGCGCGTGCGCGACGAGCTGCTCGGGCGTGCGCACCTCGCCGGTGCCGTCGGCGTTCGAGGTCCGGTAGAAGAGGTACGACGCGAACTCCACCTCGTCGCGGACCTTGCCGCCGAGCAGGTCGTGCACCGGGACGTCCAGGTGCTGCCCGATCAGGTCCAGGCAGGCGAACTCGACGGCCGCGAGCATCTGGATCCGGTTGTTGTAGAGGCTCGCCGTCGGGTTGGCGATAGCGAACCGCAGCGCCTCCAGCGCGAACGGGTCGTGGCCGACGAGGTAGTCGCGGAGGCCGTGCACGGCGGCCTCCGCGCTCTCGCCGCCGCCACCCAGCTCGCCGAGGCCGACCAGGCCGTTGTCGGCCTCGACCTCGACGATCGTGCGCACGAACCGTCCCCAGTGCGCCCCGCTCGCGTGCCGCAACGGCGCTTCGAGCGGGACGGTGACGGTGGTCGCCCGGATGTCGACGATCTTCATGCGGGTCAGGCCTCCGCCCGGTCGATCGAGACGGCGACGAAGCCGCCCGGTGGTACGGGCACGCGGGCCGTGCCGTCCGCGACGTCCAGCGCCACCTGGTCGCGTTCGAGGCTGGTGCCGATCTTGGCGGCGGTCATGCCCGGCACGCCCAGTGCGACGCCGACCTGCTCGGGCGCCGTCGAGGACAGGTAGACCACGACGTCGTGGCCCCGCCGCGACGGGCCGAACCCGGCGACCCGGACCAGCGGGTGGTCGACCGTGGCCCACCGGTGCACCGGCGGGGCGAGGGGTGCCCCGACCCCGCCGGTGACCGGCGCGGCCACGAACGGGTCGGCCAGCCCCGCCGCGGCCGCCGCGCCGAGCTCGCGCGGGTCGGCGCCCGGGCGCGACGCGATCGCGTACTGGAACGTGGTCTCGCCCTGCTGCTGCGCCGGGAAGTTGGTGTCCCAGATGTTGTTCAGCGCCCAGGAGTAGACGGTCCCCGGCTCGCCCGGCTCCGGCTTGACCGTCGGCGGGAACGGCGCGTAGGGCAGGAACAGGTCGCCGATCATCGCGAGCGGCGCCTGCAGCGTCGCCCAGGCCGCCGTGACCTCGCCGTCGTCGAAGGCGATCCAGTGCCGGATCGGTTTCATGTGCGCGGCCGCGCCCGGCACCGTGGCCACGTCGGGGCCGCCCACGCCGCCGGTCAGCTCCCACGCCACCGGCGCCGGCAGCGCGAACGGGAAGGCGAAGAAGACGCTCTCCTTGGCCGCCGTGCCGGTCTTCTCCATCCGGTTGGTGATGTCGACCCGCGGGACGCCGTTGGTCACGCTGATCGTGGTGCGCAGCCAGCCGGTGCCCTCGGCGTCGAGCTGGATCTCCAGCGTCTCGCCGACCGCGGTCCGGATCGCCCGCACGATCGTCGGCCGCTGCCCGATCGAGCGGCCGCCGAGCAGCGTCAGGTGCTCGTCGGTGGCCTCGATGTGGCCGGTCAGGTGGTTGATGTGCGGCGCGGTCGAGTACTTGTCGTAGACGTACTGGTTCATGCCCGCGTACGCGTCGCGGTTGACCAGCTCCCGCCCGGCCCGCTTGTCGAAGACCGAGACGATCGTGCCGTCCGCCGGGTCGACGTCGACCCGGTAGAACTCGTTCTGCACCTGCCAGGTCTGGCCGAGGTCCTGTGCCGCGGGTGCTTTCGCCGCGGCGGGCCGGACGTCGAACCGGACGTGGCCGGTGGCCGGCACGTCGGCGGCGACGAAGCTGACCCAGCGGCCGCCGGGCCGGGTCGGCCAGTCCTTCGGGTGCTGCTCCTCCTCGTGGTGCGGCACCGCGTCGCCGGTCCGCGAGTCCACGATGGACAGCGGGGCCTCGAACGGCACGGTGCTCGCCGGCACGAACACCGTGGCGAGGTCGGTCCGGCCGGCCTGGCCGAGGTTGGTCACGAGGTACGCCGCCGGTGCGCCCTCGGGCGCGGTGTACCGGGCCCCGAGCCGGTGCGCGCCCGCCCGCCGCAGGTCCTCGGCGTCGTCGGCGGCCGAGTAGGCCATCTCGCACTTGCGGGCCCACTGCATGCCGCCCGAGTCGAAGCCGTCCTCGTGGTCGTGCCAGGGGTTGGCCGCGCCCCAGGTGTGCTCGTCGAACAGGCCGAGCTTGTCGTAGATCGCCTCGACCGCGGGCGCGGCCTCGCCGGCCGCGCCGGCAAGCTGGTGCAGCGTCTCCGCGTGCCGCACGGCGTGCTGCGCGCGCCGGGCATAGCCCAGCGGCCGGGCACCGGAACCGAGGCCGTCGGCCCACCAGTCGGTCCAGTCGCCCGCGTGCTCCTCGATCCGATCGCCGAAGCGCTGCTGCGCCTCTTCGAAGAACTCGGTGTTGGTGGCCATCCGCAGCTTCGGGTACGCGTACGCCTCGTTCCAGGCCCGCACGATCGACGGCGGCAGGATCGACGGGCCGGCGTTGTCGGCGTTGCCGCCCTGCACCCGCAGATGCAGCAGGTCGTGCGGGTACGGCTGCTTCGACAGCCCTTCGACGTCGAGCACGCTCCAGCCGAACGCCTCCGAGCCGTAGGGGACCGGCCGGTGCGCGATCTGGTGCAGGTAGCCGGGCAGGTAGTCGACGGCGGCGGCGAAGCTCTCCGCCAGGCCGACGACGTTGCCCTCCATGTAGGCCATGCCGTGCGAGCTGTCGGTGAACCAGACCAGCACCCGGTTGCCGGCCGGCGACCGCCACCAGAACGGCCGGCCGAGGTCCTGGCCGCCGGTCAGGAACGGCACCGAACGGCCGGCCCAGTTGTGTGCCGCCGACAGGTACCGCACGCCGCTGGCCGCGAGCGCGTCGACGAAGCCGACCACCGCGCCCGGCACGTCCGTGTGCATCGCCGAGGTGACCGGGATCCCGTGCCGGTCCCGCAGCTCGTCGGTGAACCGCAGCATCCGGTGCAGCTCCTCCACCGAGCAGGCCTCGGTGTGCAGCTGGAACGGCATCGCGGTGACTTCGATGCGGCCCTGCTTGACCAGCTCGACGAAGCGGGCGACGGCGGCTTCGTCGCGCGACTCGAGGAACCGCCGCACCGGCAGCGCGGACTCGACCGTCCAGCGGAACCGGGCGTCGTCCGGCCACTCGTCGGTGGCCGTCGACAGCTCGACCGCGGAGTCGAGGTACTCGAGGTGGTTGCGCAGGACCACGCCCTGGCGGTCGGTGTACCCGATGTCGAGGTGCGAGTGGTGCACGACGTGCACGGTGAACTTGCGCTGTGGTTCGACCGTGAACGGCCCGGCCAGGCCGGCGGCGCTGACGGTCACCGTGCGGGGAGCCGTCACCTCCGGCAGCCACAGGTCGATCCAGCCGCTCTGCACGACACCGGTGTCGAGAACGGTGTCGCCGTCGGCCAGGGTGGCGGTGCCACCGCTGCCGCCCTGCACGGTCACCCGGATCGCCTGGCGGCCGTCCTTGCGGAACAGCGGCAAGGACGCCGCCGTCACCTTGACTCCGTCGCGCTCCGCGACGGTCGCGGTGCCCGCGGCCCGCAGGGTCGCGCGCATGTCCTCGTAGCCCGGCGAGCCGAGTCGGGCCCGCAGCAAACGGCTGGTCATGCTGTCCTTCCTAAGGTTCTCAGAACTGGCCCAGGGCGAGGCCGCGGGCGAACATCCGTTGTGCGGCCAGGAAGACCGCGACGGTGGGCAACGACATGACCAGCCCGGCGGCGAGCAGCACGGGCACCGAGCTTCCGGCGTACGCACTGGACAGGGCCGACAGCGCGGTCATCACCGGCCGCACCGGGTCACTCTGCGAGAGGGTCAGGCCGAAGAGCAGGTCGTTCCAGATGAACGCGAACTCCAGGATGAAGACCGCGCCCAGTGCCGGCAGGGCCAGCGGGAAGTAGATCCGGCGGAAGATGAGCCACGTGGACGCGCCTTCGACCCTTGCCGCCTCGAACATCTCGTACGCCACGCCGGTGAAGAAGTTGCGCATCACGAACGCGGCGAGCGGGATGCTGATCGCCGTGTAGATCAGCACGAGGCCGAACCGGCGGTCGTAGAGGTCCGCCCAGCTGTAACCGAGGAACAGCGGGATCAGCAGCATCTGGGTCGGGAACACCGTGCCGCCGAACAGCAACAGGAACCACCAGAAGCCCGCGCGCAGCCGGAGCACGACGATCGCGTACCCGGCCATCGCGCCGATCACGACGGCGAGCGCCGGCCCCACGACGCTGTAGAGCGCGGTGCTGGCGATGCTCTCGCCGATCCCGGCCGCGTCCCACGCCTCGCGTAGGTTGGTGAACAGTCCGAAATGGGGGTCCGGCGTCCAGATCTTCTCGGCGTCGTAGTTCTCGGTCGGCTTGAACGCGTTGACCAGCAACAGGTAGACGGGTAACAGCCAGATCAGCCCGAGCACCGCCAGCGTGCCGCGACGGGCCACCCAGCCCAGTCGGCTCTCCTTCATCGCAGCTTCTCCTGTCCGCGGATCTGGAAGCGCAGGTAGGCGACCGTGACCGCGCCGGTGACCAGGGTGAGCACCAGGGCCACGGCCGACCCGTACCCGTAGTCGCTGGAGACGAAGGCGTCGCGGTACATGGTCACGGCGAGCGTCTCGGACGACCGTCCCGGACCGCCCTGCGTGGTCACCCAGACGATGTCGAACGTCTTGAGGCTGGCCACCAACGACAGCCCGACGACAACCGTGGTCAGCGGGGCCAGCAGCGGCCAGGTGATGTGCCGGAACATCCGGAAGCCGGACGCGCCGTCGAGCCGGGCCGCCTCGAGCGGCGGCGTCGGGATCGACTGCAGGCCGACCAGGAACAGCAGCGCGTTGACCCCGCTCTGCTGCCAGGTCATCGCCACGATCATCGCGATCGTGTTGTACGGCGCCTGCTGCAGGAACGAGATGTCGGCGCCCGGCAGGTGCAGCAGGCGCAGCAGGTCGTTGGCCGCGCCGTCGCTCTGCAGGATGAAGCCCCAGATCACGCCGAGGCCCGCGCCGGAGAGCGCGTACGGCAGCATGAACGGCAACCGCAGCAGCGTGCCGCCCTTGATGCCGTAGCTGAGCAGCGCGATCAGCAGGCCGATCGCGACCGGCACGATCGTGGTGCCGACGACCCAGAACAGCGTGTTGCGGACCGAGGTGGTCAGTGCCGGGTCGTCCAGGAACTTCTTGAAGTTGTCCAGCGCCACCCACTTCGGCGAGGTGAGCCCGTCGTAGTCGGTGAAGCTGTAGAACACCGTGTAGAGGAACGGCGCGTAGAGCAGGGCGGCGACGACGAGCACCGCGGGTGAGATGAACCCGAGTGCGCTCCAGCCGGTGCCCAGGGACCGCCTGCTTTTCGTGGCGCTCGTCGTCGCCGTCATGTCAGTTCGACTTCCAGTAGTCGTCCGACGCCTTCTGGATGGTCTCGAGCTGCTTCTGGAAGCTGCCGGGGTCGACCATGAAGGCGCCGAAGCCGTCCAGGGCCGCGGTCAGCACCGCCGGCGGCACGGCTTCGAAGAACCGGTTGGCCAGCGCGTACTTGCCTTCACCGGCGTCCTTGTTGAGCTGGTTGAGGCTCGGGTCCTTGATCTGCACCTTCGGGTTCGCCGAGACGTCGCCCCGGCTGTTGGCCCACTGGTCCTGTGCCTTCTCCTGGACCCACCACTTCATGAACTTCGTGCTGGCCTCGGGGTTCGGCGCCTTGGTCAGCGAACAGAGCGGGCCGCTCTCGAAGGCCACGGTGGTGGTCGGCAGGCTCGGCGTCACGTTCGGCACGACGAACATGCCGTAGTCGCTGTCGGGCTTCATGCCCTGCGTGGTCATGTTGGTGTTGAACCAGGTGCCGAAGAGCCCCATCGCGACCTTGCCGGACTTGAGCATCGCCTCGGGCTGGTCCTTGCTGCCCGGGTCGCTGAAGTAGCCCTTGTCCTCCATGTCCTTCCACTGCTGCATCACCGCGACCACCTTGGGGTCGGTGAACTTCGCCTTGCCCGTCGCCAGGTCGTTGTAGAGCTGCGGGTCGGTGCCGATCAGCAGCTGCTGGAACCAGACGAAGCTGAACAGCACGGAGGTCTGGTAGAAGGGCGTGACGCCCTTGGCCTTGAGGGTGTCGGCCGTCTTGATCAGGTCGGCCCAGCTCGTCGGCGGCTGCACGCCGGCGTCGCTGAAGACCTTCTTGTTGTAGAACATCACCCAGTACGAGACGTTCGCCGGCACGCAGTACTGCTTGCCGTCGATCGTGTAGTAGGGCTCCAGCTCCTTGGACACGTCGCCGTTGGCGATCGCGTCCTTCCACAGGTCGCTGGTGTCGGCCACCTGGCCGGAGTCGACGATCTCCTTGAGCCGCCCGCCGGTGCTCCAGGTGAACAGGTCCGGCTTGTTGTTGGTGCGGAAGGATGCCTTGATGAACGCCTCGTACGTGGGCTCGTCGGTGTAGCCGACCGGGGTCACGCCGAGCCCGATCTGCTCCTTGGAGAGCTTTCCGACGCCCTCGAAGTAGGTCTTCCAGGCGCCCTTGTCGTTGTAGAGCTTGACCTCCGTCGCGGTCGCGGAGGAGCTGTCGTCGCCGCCTCCACCGCATGCGGTGAGGGTCAACGTGACCGCGGCGAGGGCCGCGATCGCCAGGCGGCTGGTGCTGCTGGCATAACGCCTCACGGTGCCAACCTTTCGTCGATCTTCTGGGGGTCCGCCGGCTGGCGGAGCGAGGGCAGCCGGCGGTGGACGACGTCGGCCACGTCCTCGAGGTGTCGCCGCATCAGGCGCTGGGCGAGGGGTTCGTCGCCCGCGTCGATGGCGGCCAGGACGCTCCGGTGCTCCTCGTGATCGCGGGCCCGGTCGTCGAAGATGTGCAGGATCGCTCGCTGCTCGGCGGCGTGCACCGAGAGCAGCGAGTCGAGCACCTCGTGCAGGATCCCGTGACCGCTGGCCGCGGCGACCCGGAGGTGGAATGTGGTGTTGGCCTGGTGCAACCGGCCGTCGTCGCCGCTGAGGTGCCGTTCGGCCAGGTCGAGCGTCTCGTGCAGAGCCGCGGTCGACGTCGCGTCGCGGTGCCGGGCGGCGAGGCCGGCGAGGTAGGGCTCGATCAGCAGCCGCGCGTCGAGCAGTTGCGCGGCCTGGACGCCGCCGAGCGTCGGGGGGTTGGGGTTGGCGATCACCACCCGGTCCAGCGCGGCCGCCACGTACATGCCCGAGCCGTGCCTGATGTCGATCGCGCCGGTGGCCTGCAACTGACGCAGGGCCTCCCGCATGGTGGGTTGGGCGACGGCGAACCGCTCCGCGAGGACGCGCACCGCGGGCAGCCGGTCGCCGGGCCCGAGGCCGTCCGCGCGGATGAGCTCGACGATCCGGGCGATGAGCGCGTCAGAGAGGCTCGGCCGCAGGCCGGCGTCCGTTCGCGTTCCCTCGACCGTCACGCCACGTGCTCCTTCATGTTTCCGTCGCGTTAAGTGGCCAAGAGACTAGATGACTTGCTCTCTAGCTGTCTAGAGGTCTGGTCGGCTGGTGCTGGCTCTTGTCCGACCGGGAAAGTGGGTGACAATGTGGACCTGTCGCAGCCGTGGAGGTCCTGGTGTCCCTGAGCGCTACGCCCGTGTCCCGCCCCCGGCTGCTCGACGAGCTGACCGGCCGGATCCTCGCCCAGATCCGTGACGAAGGGTTGCGTCCTGGTGACCGTCTGCCGTCGTCACGTGCGCTGGCAGAGCGGTTCCTGGTCGCGGTGCCGACCGTGCGCGAGGCGCTGCGCCGGCTCGAGGCGACCGGCGCGGTCGAGCTGCGGCACGGCTCCGGCGTCTACGTGAAGGCCGACGTGGCCAGGCTGATCATGGTCAACCCCAACCGGCTGCGCCTCGACGCGGACGCGATCCGCGACCTGCTCGAAGCGCGCGAGCTGATCGAGCCACACCTGGCCGCGGCCGCCGCGCGCAACGCCACCGACGAGCAGCTCGCCGAGCTGGCCGAGGCGTTCTCGCGCACGACCGACGCACTGGCTGAGGACCAGCGCCTGCACGCGGCCAACATGGGCTTCCACCGCACGATCGGCCGGCTCGGCGGCAACCGCGCGCTGACCCAGGTGCTCGAGTCGCTGATCGACCTGCACGACCAGGAGCAGCGCCATATCCTCGACCTCTACGGCGACCGCGACCACGACCACGAGGTGCACGGGGCGATACTGGCGGCCATCCGCAGCCGCCGGCCGGAGAAGGCGCGGCGGCTGATGACCGACCACCTGCGCGACGTCCGCGAGGTGGTGATCGCCGCGCTGTCCCGGAGGGCTGATGACGCATCCGAACCTGGACCCTGAGCTCGCCGCCTCGCTGAAGGCCTTGGAGACGCCGTTCGAAGAGCTCAGTTCGCGCTCGTACGCCGAGTTGCCCGCCGCGCGCGAGCCATGGCTGGTGGAGCCCGCCGCCATGGCTGACCCGCGGGTGGTCATCTCGGACGAGCTGGCCGGTTCGGTGCCGGTCCGGATCTTCCGCCCCGCCGGCGTCTCCGGCGTGCTGCCCGGTTTGCTGTGGATCCACGGGGGCGGCCTGCTGGTGGGCAGCGCGCGCAGCGACTCCGCGCCCGTCGGCTACACCGCCGAGGCGCCGTGCGTGACCGTCTCGGTCGACTATCGGCTCGCGCCCGAGCATCCGTACCCGGCGCAGGTCGACGACTGTTTCGAGGCGTGGTGCTGGTTCTTCGACAACGCCGCGGCGCTGGGCGTCGACCCGGCCCGGATCGCGCTCGGCGGTGGCTCGGCCGGTGGCGGGCTGGCCGCGGCGACCGCCCTGCGTGCCCGCGACGCGGATGGTCCGTCGCCGGTCTTCCAGATGCTGGTCGCGCCGATGCTCGACGACCGCGGCCGGACCGGTGCCGAGTTCGACGAGCCGGCGATGGGTTGGACCGCGTCGTCCAACCGGTACGCGTGGCGCGCGGTGCTCGGCGACGCGGCCGGTGGGCCGTCCGTCTCGCCGTACGCCGCTCCCGCCCGCGCCACCGAGCTGGCCGGCCTGCCGCCGACCTACCTGTGCGTGGGGGAGCTGGAGGTGTTCCGTGACGAGTGCGTCGACTACGCGGCCCGGCTGCTGCGGGCCGGTGTTTCGACCGAGCTGCACGTGTTCGCGGGCGCCTTCCACGGTTGGGAGTTCTTCCCGTCTGCCGCGCTGAGCCGCCGGTCGGTGGCGGAGCGGACCGACGCGCTGCGCCGGGCGCTGTATCCGGCCTGAGCAACCGTCATCGCGTCCACCGGGCGGTACGCGGGTACCGGGGTGCGGGCCGACTGTGTGCGTCCGGGTACGGTCGACTCGCCCTGTCGGCGGCGCCCTGGTCGCCGCCTGAGCGAAGGAGAAGCGGCATGCGACTGATGCGGATCGGCCCGGCCGGCGCCGAGCGTCCCGTCCTGCTCGACGCGGCGGGTCAGCACTTCGACCTGAGCGGCGTCACCGCCGACATCGACCCGGCGTTCTTCGCCGCGGACGGCATCGAGCGGGTACGCGCGGCGCACGCCGCGGGTTCGTTGCCGGTCTTCGACGCGACGGGCCTGCGGGTCGGCGCCCCGATCGCCCGGCCGAGCGTGGTGCTCTGCATCGGCATGAACTACGCGGCCCACGCCGCGGAGTCGGGTGCGGCCCCGCCGGAGCAGCCGGTGATGTTCTACAAGGCGCCGAACACGGTCGTCGGCCCGGACGACGAGGTCCTGATCCCGCGCGCCTCGAAGGAGACGGACTGGGAGGTGGAGCTGGCGGTCGTGATCGGCCGGCGGGCCCGCTACCTGTCGTCGCCGTCGGAGGCGCTGTCGTACGTGGCGGGCTACGCGATCGCCAACGACGTCTCGGAGCGCGAGTTCCAGCTGCGCCAGAGCGGCGGCCAGTGGTCGAAGGGCAAGAGCTGCGAGACGTTCAACCCGCTCGGGCCGTGGCTGGTCACCGCGGACGAGATCCCGGACCCGCAGGCGCTGCGCCTGCGCTCCTGGGTCAACGGCGAGCCGCGCCAGGACTCGTCGACGGCCGACATGGTCTTCTCGGTGGCGACGCTGATCCACCAGCTGAGCCAGATCACGGTCCTGGAGCCGGGCGACCTGATCAACACGGGCACCCCCGAGGGCGTGGCCCTGTCGGGCCGCTTCCCCTACCTCGCGGCCGGCGACGTGGTCGAGCTGGAGATCGAGAGCCTCGGCCGCCAGCGCCAACTCGTCGGCCAGGCCTGACCGTCCTCGGGGCGGCCATGGTGACGCATCACGCGAGCTGCGCGCCTGGCGTGCAGCTCGTGGGCGCCCACGCAGCGCGGCGGCCACGTCGTGCGCATCGCGTCCGCCCTCAAGCAGGGCCTCGCGGGCTGAACACGTGTGCGCGGCGGGGCCCGTCACGAGCCCTCGCCGCGCGCCCGTTCAAAGAGCGGTGCAGGTCAGGCTCGGGTTCGGCGCCGCGCCGTTGGCCTGGAAGCCGAACTCCGTTGCCGCACCGGCACCCAGCCGGCCGTTGTAGCCGACGTTCGTCACCTGTGTCGTGCTGCCGGACCCGCTGAACTGACCGTTCCACGAGTTGACCACCGTGGAGCCGGCCGGCAACGGCAGGCTCACCCGCCAGCCGTTGACGCCGCCGCTGCCGGCGGTGACGCGGACCGCGGCCACGTACCCCGCCGGCCAGGAGTTCGTCACCCGGAACACCGCGGTGCAACCGCCCGGCCCCGGTGGCGGGGTGGTCGGCGGGTTCGACGTCGGCGGGTTGGTCGGGCCGCCGCTGTCGAGACCGAAGAACGCGATCGCCGCGGCCGCCTGGACCGGCAGGTTGTGCGGCGTGTTCGCCATGCTGATCGCCTCGACCTGGCCGGAGCCGTACCGGGTGCGGGTCCAACCCGACTGCGGGCTGTCGGTCGACGTCGGCGTCTGGCTGATCCCGTGGACATTGGTCCACTGCTTGATCGCTTCGCCGAAGTTCACGTACGACAGCGTCTCGTCGTTGGTCCCGTGCCAGAGCTGCACGCGCGGTCGCGGACCCGAGTAGCCGGGGTATGCGTTGCGGACCAGGTCGCCCCACTGTTGCGGCGTGCGGGTGAGCTGACCCTGCGCGCACTGGCTGTTCCACTTGCCGGGCCCGGCGAAACAGCCAAACGGCACCCCGGCGAAGGCGGCGCCGGCCCGGAAGACGTCCGGGTACGCGCCGAGCAGCACGTTGGTCATCATCGCGCCCGAGGAGACGCCGGTGACGAACGTGCGGTCGGGGTCGGCGTTGAGGTTCTGCTGCGCGTACCGCGTCATCGAGACGATGCTCAGCGAGTCGCCGCCGCCGTTGTGGGTCAGCGTCGCGGTCGAGGCGACGTCGAAGCAGCCGTCGCTGGCGGTGACGGATGGATAGACCACGATGAAGCCGTACCGGTCGGCCAGCCGCGCGAACTCGGTGCCGCTGTAGAACGCGGGCCCGCTGCCGGTGCAGTAGTGGACGGCGACGAGCAACCCGGGCCGGGCGGCGACGCGGTCGGGGACGTAGAGATACATGCGCAGGTTGCTGGGGTTGCTGCCGAAGTTGGTGACCTCGGTCAACGACGCCGCCCTGGCCGGCGACGCCACGAGCAGGGTCGCCGCGACGACCGCGGCGGCGAACACGATCCAGAGGGCATGAAGTGCTCTGGGAAGCCTCATCTCGCTCCTCAAGCGGGGGGTGCGCGGACGCCGCGGCGCGCGCGCACGAGCGCTGCCGTTGCCCTCCGGCAGATGACGAACCCGTCGGCTCCCGCCCGCAGCGTAGGCGCCGGCGTCCCCACCAGGCACGCGTTTTCGAAACCCTGTCCATTGGGTACCGGCGTGCCCGTGAACGCGTGGATCGGGCCGCACCCGAAGCGCATGATGGCGCTCGTCGCGGCCGTGACTGTCGGGGTTGGCCTCGGCCTGGTTGTCATGGGACTGGTCCGCAACGGCGCGGGCGACTGGTTGATCATCGCGGTCGGCTCGGGGTGCGTCGTGCTGACGCTCGCCTTGATCCCGCTCGCCCGCCGCCGGGGCCGGCGCTGACGTCTGGTTCACCTTCCCGATCGACGTGCGCGATCGACCCCGCCCGGCATCACTTCGAACTGTCGGCTGGTGACGGCAGATGGTGCGGGTTGGCGGTGACGTAGACCGCGCGGCCCTGTTGCCCGACGACCAGGCCCTGTGTGCGGAGGACGATCATCGCGCTGCCGATCGTCTGTCGGCTGACCTGGTATGCCGCACACATCTCGCGGCAGGTGGGGAGAGTCGCGCCGGGCGCTAGCTGGCCACTGACGATCTGCCGACGGATGTCATCGACGATGTCCAAGTAGCTCGGCCTGCGGCCCATCGCAGCCCTCCCATCACTGGTTACAATGGCTACTATCACCGCCGCCGAGCATGGCGTCAAGGGCAGGTCGGGTCTTTGGCCGCCCGACTGCCCTCCGACTACCGGTCGCGTAGATGGTGCTCGGCGGGGAGCGCCCCGCCGAGCACCGTTGGAACTCAGTCGAAGCAGCCCATGCCGTACAGGTTCGACAGCAGCGCGCTCGCGGTCGCACTGTCACCGCTGTCGTGGTAGTAGTTCCACAGGTTGAACCCGTCGAAGCAGGCCGCCGGGATCATGGCCTCCGTGCTGCTCGAGTCGGCCGCCGGTCCGGTGGCGATGACGACCGCTGCGATGCCGGCGGCAAGCGCGATCGGCACCGCCGCGAATCTCGCGATGGCTCTGGACACTGTGTCCCCTCCTGACTGTGGTTCCGAGCGCTACCGTGCCCCCGCGTCCGGCGAGGACAGCCAACGGCGCGCATCTTGCGGTAGGGATTCGCCGCGGAAGCGTCGTTGGATGGCGCGTCAGTTTCACGAAAGGCGCGCGAACGGCCGTGGATCCTGAACGCCCGGGCGGCTTCGCGCGTGCGCACCTGCGCGAACACCATCCCCGGACACGTGCAAGGAGGGTTCCGATGAAGCTGTTCACGATGAGGCGCACCGGCGTCGGCCTGGCGCTGACGGCGGGCTCCCTGGCGCTGGTGACGACCCTGGGGTCGCCGGCGGCGGCCACCGAGGTGAGCCCGGTATTCGGCGGCACGGGCATCGGCAGATCGGTCGAGCGTGGGATTCAGAAGGCGATGGACGACGTCGAGGTCTCGGCGCGGGGCGAGGGCTGGCTGGGCGAGTGCACCATCCTCGCCGTAACACTGATCGAAGACATCTCCGGTACGACGTTCACGGCGTTCCGCGTCTCGGTCGACGCGACCTGCCTGCGGTAGTCAACTGCGGGCCAGCGGGATGCAGCCCTGTCCGACCGCGGACGGGGCTGCATCGACTACGAGCCCCCGATCGCCGGCG
>NZ_JBFAIU010000075.1:0-8095 GCF_040654855.1 Asanoa sp. NPDC050611 | reverse complement strand
ACTCCCCGCTACGCCGGTCCCCCCGTCTCGGCTCCGCGCTCCCGCCCACCGCCGGGCGTTTTACAAGGGGGGCCCGGGGGTCGCCCCCCGGCACCCCCGGGGCTGGGGCCTCCCTCGACTACGAACCCGTCCCGGGGCCGGGCAGGACCCTGATGTTCGTACCTGGCGGCGTTTCCCTGGTCAGGGCGTACCGGTAGAACTCGAAGAGATCGTGCTCCGGGCCTTGGTGAAGTCGCTTGGCGACTTTGTTGTGCGGGTAGGCGCTCAGTTCGTTGGGCATCTCGACCACCGCCGCGCTCGTCGCGGGGTCGAACGCCCACCGCCCGCCACCGTGCCGCACGAGCAGCTCACCCAGGTACGCCCCCATGCCCATGATCAGGGTGTGGTGGTATTCAGCGGGAGGATCGCCCGCCAGGAACTCGTCGCACACACCGTCCAGCCGCGCCGCCTCGGCCGACTCCCAGCCGAACGGCTGGCCCTCCGCTGCCGCTCCTCGCACGAACGCTTCGGCCAACCCGCGCATGACCTCCGCCGTCTCGTCGTCACTCGGGTCAGCACGCTTGCGAAACCGATCAAGCAAGCCCACAGTGTCGCTCCTTCGTCAGGTGCCGCGCGAAAGTCTTCCGGCAGAGCCACCCCCGGATCAAGGGCTGAGGGCTGTTTTAGGGTGGGTGACATGCGGCTTGCGGTTGGTTGTGCGATGTGGACGCTCAAGTCCTGGTACGGGCGTTTTCTCCCGCCGCAGTCGCAGTCCGCGGAGCGGTTGCGGCACTACGCCGGGTGGTGTGATGCCGTCGAGGGGAACACGACCTTCTACGCCACGCCCACTCGGGAGACCGTGGCGTCCTGGGCGGCGCAGACGGCGGCCGATTTCCGGTTCGTGGTCAAACTGCCCAAGGTCGTCACGCACGAGCGGCGGCTCGTCGACGTGGCGCAGCCGGTGCGGGCGTTCCTGGACGCGGTCGAGCCGCTCGGGTCGCGGGCGCACGCGCTCTGGGTTCAGCTGCCCGGGTCGTTCGCGCCCGCCGACATCGGCAGCCTCGCCTCGTTTCTGCGGCGGCTTCCGGCCCAGTACCGTCGCGCCGTCGAGGTGCGGCATCCCGCGTTCTTCACCGATGCCCGCGCGGCCGCCGAACTCGAGCGGGTGCTCGGCGGTGCCGAGTGGATACCGTTCGACACCACCGCGTTCTTCGGCAAGCTGCCGACCAGCGCCGCCGAGCGCGAGGCGTGGGGCAAGAAGCCGCGCATGCCGTTGCGTACACAGGCGTTGACGGAATTTCCGATCGTCCGCTATCTGGGGCGCGATGCCACCGCGGAGACCGTCGACGGGTGGCAACGGTGGGTCGAGATCACCGCCGGGTGGTTGCGCGAGGGGCGCTCACCGACCGTCTTCGTGCACACGCCCGACAACGCCGACGCGCCCGCGTTGGCGCGGCGGTTCCACGACGAGGTACGGGCCCGGGTGCCAGGCTTGGCGCCGTTGCCGGAACCCGTACCCGTGGAGCCGTTGACGCTCTTCTAACCGACCCGCCGGAAGACGAGCAGGTCGTTGGTCTCGTACTGCGGGCCGTCCTCGAGCGAAGGCAGCGCCGCCTCGATCCTGGCGAAGCCCGCCTCGACGGTCTCCGCGCTCATGAGCTCGAAGGCCGAGACGGCGCGCAGCTTCAGGCGTTCGACGTCGGCGGCCAGGCTCGGCGAGCGCTGCCAGGTGACCTGGTCGTGTCCGACCAGCGCCCAACCGGCGTCGGTGAAGTCGCTCTTCACCTGGGCCTGCGACCGGAACTGCGCCGCGTCGATGGCGCGCCACTCGGGCACGACGCGGAACCACCACGTGTCAGGCATCCGGTCGGCGAAGTTCGCCTGGACGAAGAGGGTGCCGCCCGGCTTGACGACGCGCCGCAGTTCCCGAGCGGCGGCCGCGTGGTCGACGACGTGGTGCCACACGAAGAACAGCAACGCCGCGTCACATGCCGCGTCCGGCAACGGGATCCGCTCGGCGGAGCCGGCCGCATAGGTGACGGCGGGATGTTCGGCCGCCTGCGCACGCATCCTGTCCGACGGCTCGATCCCGTGTACGGGACCACCGAACGCGTCCGCGAGCCCTGGCGTCAGGCGGCCGGTGCCGGAGCCCAGGTCGAGCCAGGTCAGCGGCCGTGTCGCCGGCAGGTGACGGGCGAACGCGTCGAGCCACGTCCGCAACGCGTCCGGCGACATCTGCCGGCCCTTGGTGTAGACGGCGTGCAGGCGTGCGTCGTAGTCGACCTTCCCCATCGCTTCTCCTATTTCCTTGGCCGGGTATGGCGTTTCCCGGGACTCGCCGTAGAAGTTCCAGTAGAAGTCGTTGATGACGGCCACGACGGGCTCATGTTCCTCGAGCGTCTCGACGCCGTTCGCCACCATCCAGTTGTGCAACTCCCGCATGGCGTACGCGGCGTCGTGGTCCTTGTTCCGTGCGACGAAGTCGCGTTCCTCGGTCGACAGGTCGAACCGCGACGAGGTGGCCAGTCCGAAATCCGCGAGATAGAGCCGGTCCCCGTCGGTCAGGATGTTGCGGAAGTGGGCGTCGAAGTGCAGCAGCCCGTTGTCGTTCAGGAAGGCGACGTCGGCGCGCAGCGTTCGTCGGACCGTGGCGCAGGCGGCGTCGGCCCGCCCCGCGGCGAGCTGGCCGGCGAGCCAGGCATCGAGCCGCTGCGGGATGTGTTCAAGGAACAGCACCACGCTGGCCGACGCCTGCTCCACGGCCTGCAAGCGCCGCCGCACCGCGGCGGAGCCGGCCCAGTAGTCGACGACCTTGTCGATGTCGGCGATCTCGTCGTCGAGCGGCGGCGCGCCGGGCAGCACACGCCAGTGGTACATGAGCGGAAAAGCCGCGGTCCGCTGCGCCAGCACCCAGTTGGTCGTCATGACATTGGCGGCGAGCTCGCGCCAGACCCCGAAACCGTTCCCGCCGTACGCGACGACGCCGTAGTGGCAGAACATCGGTAGCTCGAAGATGTTCGCGGTGGACATGACGTGCTGGGGTTGACGTTCGAGGTCGGTGAGGGCGATCCGCTTCGCGAACACCGGAACGTCCTCGACATGGAGCAGCGCCGACGTGCCGCCGACCCCGGACCCGACGGCGGGCGCCGTGGCCACGAGATGGCCGAGCTGGTGGTCGCTCAGTAGCCCCAGGGCGGTGGACACGTCGCTGTACCTCCGCACGCGAGCCCCGTGCGACATGTCTACGCCGTGTCCGATCACCCGTTTCATGCCTCCCTCGACGGTGCGCTTCAGCGCAGGCGGGTTCGCAGGAGGCAGAACTCGTTGCCCTCGGGATCGGCCAGGACGTGCCAGGGCTCGTCGCCGGTCTGGCCGACGTCGGCGGGCCGCGCGCCGAGGTTCAGGAGGCGTTCGAGTTCCGCGTCCTGATCCCGGTCGGTGGCGTTGACGTCGAAGTGCAGCCGCAGCTGGCCCGCCTTGGGCTCGGTGGTGGGGATGAAGCACAGCGTCGGCTGCAGCCCGCCGAACCCGCCCGCTGGGCCGATCTCCACCTCACCGTCGTCGGTGGTGTCGAGCACGCTGAAGCCGAGGACCTCGCACCAGAACGCCGCAAGCCGTTGTGGATCGAGGGACGGGATCACCAGTTCCGAAATCCGGGAAGCCATGATCGGCACCCTAGCCGGACACCGGTATCAGCCACGGCCGTACTCCTGTTCCCCGCGCCAGAAGAAGACGTAACCGCCGATGCCGATGAGCAGTGCCCAGGCGACGGCGAGGATCCAGAGCTGCCCCGGTGGGGAGGCGAGGTCGACGCTCTCCATCAGTGAGTGCCGGGCCAGCTCGATGTAGATCAGCAGCGGGTTGACCTTCACGATGGTCGACGCCCAGCCCGGCAGGTGCGCCTCGAAGTTGGCCACGGCATAGAGCACGCCCGAGCCGTACATCCAGGTGCGCATCACGAACGGGATGACCTGCTTGAGGTCGGTGAGCTTGGAGCCGAGGCGGGCCATGGCCAGGGCCAGGCCGGCGTTGAACACCGACTGGAGCAGCAGGGTCGGGATCAGCAGCAGCCACTCGAGCGTGAGCGGCTCCCCGCTGACCAGCACGATGCCGATCAGCACGACGACCGAGGCCACGAGGTTCTGGAACTGGGTGAGCATGACCGCGATCGGCAGCACGGCGCGCGGGAAGTGCAGCGCGCGGATGAGGCCGAGGTTGCCCACGATCGACGACGTGCCCTGCTGCACCACCGCCGAGGTGAACGTGAAGACGAACAGGCCCGTGCACAGGTAGGCGATGAAGTTGTCGACCCCGTGCCGCGTGTTCAGGATTACGCCGAAGATCAGGAAGTAGACACCCGCGTTGGCCAGCGGCGTGAGGACCTGCCAGAGCTGGCCCAGCCGGGCGGTGCTGAACGAGGCGACGACCTTCGCGTTCGCGTACTCGGTGATGAAGTAGCGGTAGGCCCACAGCTGCCTGCTGTAGGCGATCAGGTTGGGGCGCGCGCCGGCGACGTGGAGCCCGTGCCGGGCTGCCAATTGCCGCAGCTGCAGATCCGAGCCAGGCTCGGTGACTGCGGTATCGGCCATGCTGGTCACTCCATGTGATCAAGCGGAAACGTTCAGGAGCGTCGCCGTCGGAGCGGGGGCCCTCGCCGGCACCAGCAGAGGCTATCCGCGCCTACGTCGCGACGCAACCGTACCGTCGCTACGGTATATTGCCCTCGTGACGATCGAGAGTAGACGCTCCGTGGCGGGTGCCGCCGTGCTGCGGGGTGAAATTACCACCGCCCTCCGCAGCGCTCTGCTGGAGGAGCTCGCGGCCAACGGCTATGGGCGACTTTCGATCGAGGCGGTGGCCCGGCGGGCCGGCGTGGCGAAGACCGCGGTCTACCGCCGCTGGAACGCGAAGATCGACATGGTGCTCGAGGTCGTGACCGAGTTCGCCGGCCGCAAGCTCTCGTTGCCCGACACCGGCAGCCTGCGCAGCGACGTGCACCTCGTGCTGCAGATCCTGGCCGCCTCGCTCGAGCACCCGCTCGCGTCCCAGATCATTCCCGACCTGCTGGTGGAGACCGGCCGCGACCCGAAGATCGCCGAGGCGCTGCGCCGCGCACAGCAGGCGATCCAGGACGAGGTCGGCGTGCCCCTGATCAAGCGGGCGATCGAGCGGGGCGAACTGCCCGCCGACACCGACCCGGACCTCGCCATCGACCTGGTCGTCGGGCCGCTGTACTGGCGGCTGACGGTCGCCCGCCGACCCCTGTCCCCCGACGATCTCGAGAAGCTCACCGACGTCACGACGGCCGCGCTGTCCGGCGGGCAACCGAGGCCACCCGACCGGACGAACTGACCGTCCCCGCGCAACACGGCCTTGGCCCGGACGGGCTAGTGTCGTGCCCGGCCACCCCGCCCCCAAACAGGGTCGACCAGAAGGAATCCCTCATGACCGAACCCAGTCAGAACCCGATCCCGCCGGCCCGGCCGGTGATCGGCGAACGCGAGATCGAAGCGGCCGTCCGTGTGCTGCGCAGCGGCATGGTGGTCCAGGGCCCGGAGGTGGCCGCGTTCGAGCAGGAGTTCGCGGAGCTCGTCGAGGGCCGCCACTGCGTGGCCGTCAACTCCGGCACCTCCGCGCTCCAGCTCACGCTGATGGCCATGGACCTCGGCCCGGGCGACGAGGTCATCGTGCCCTCGTTCTCCTTCGCCGCGACCGCCAACGCCGTGCGCCTCGTCGGCGCCGTGCCGGTCTTCGTCGACATCGAGCGGGACAGCTTCAACGTCGACCCCGCCGCCGTCGCGGCCGCGATCACGCCGCGCACCGCCGCGATCATGCCGGTCCACCTGTACGGCCACCCGGCCGCGATGGACCAGATCATGGAGATCGCGCAGCGGCACGGCCTCGCCGTCGTCGAGGACGCGGCGCAGGCGCACGGCGCGTCGCTCAACGGCAAGCCGGTCGGCGCGTTCGGCCTCGCGGGGTGCTTCAGCTTCTACCCGACCAAGAACATGCACTCGCTCGAGGGCGGCATGATCACCACCGCCGACGCCGAGTTCGCGCGCAAGCTGCGGCTGCTGCGCAACCAGGGCATGGAGCAGCGGTACGCCAACGAGATCGTCGGCGCCAACATGCGCCTGACCGACGTGGCCGCCGCGATCGGCCGCGTGCAGCTGACCCAGCTCGCGGGCTGGACCGAGCAGCGCCGCGAGAACGCCAAGGTGCTCGACTCGCGGATCACCGCGCTCGTCACGCCGCCGGTGGCCGACGGTGCCCAACACGTCTACCACCAGTACACGGTGCGGGTGCCGGGCGACCGTGACGCCGCGCAGGCCCACCTCAAGGCGCAGGGCGTCGGCAGCGCGGTCTACTACCCGACGCCGATCCACCGCCTCAAGCCGTTCCTCGACGCCGACGGCAAGCCGGGCCCCTGGGACCTGCCGGAGACCGAGCGCGCCGCGACCGAGGTGCTGTCCCTGCCGATCTTCCCGACCCTGACGGCGGCCGAGCTCGACCGGATCGCCGACGCCGCCAACGGTGCCGGAGGTGCCCGATGACCGGATCCGTCCTGCGCGCCGGCTTGATCGGCATGGGCGCGATGGGCCGCAACCACGCGCGCATCCTGCTCGGGCTCGACGGCGTGGAGCTCGTGGCCGTCGTCGACCCGGCGGGTGACACCACCGGCGCGCTGCGCGGCGTGCCCGTCGTCCCGACCGTGGCCGACCTGCTCACCCGCGGGGTCGACTACGCGGTGGTGGCGTGCCCGACCGGCCTGCACGAGGAGGTCGGCCTGGAGCTGGCCGCCAACGGCGTGCACGCGCTGATCGAGAAGCCGCTGGCACCGACCGTCGAGGCCGGGCGCCGCCTGGTCGACGCGTTCGAGGCCGCCGGCCTCGTCGCCGGGGTCGGCCACATCGAGCGCTACAACCCGGCGCTGCAGAGCCTGCGGACCCGGCTGGAGGCCGGCGAGCTGGGCCAGGTGTTCCAGGTCGTCACCCGCCGGCAGGGCCCGTTCCCGTCCCGGATCGCCGACGTCGGCGTCGTGATGGACCTCGCCACCCACGACATCGACCTGACCGCCTGGGTGACCGGGCAGGCCTACACGTCGATCGCGGCGCACACGGCGTTCCGCAGCGGCCGGCAGCACGAGGACATGGTCACGGCGGTCGGG
Source organism: Asanoa sp. NPDC050611 (assembly GCF_040654855.1). Lineage (NCBI taxonomy): Bacteria > Bacillati > Actinomycetota > Actinomycetes > Micromonosporales > Micromonosporaceae > Asanoa > Asanoa sp. NPDC050611. The sequence goes on along the minus strand of NZ_JBFAIU010000075.1, from coordinate 948 downwards.
CAGCTCGCCAACGGCACGATCGTCAACCACCTGGTCAACTGGCTGAGCCCGTTCAAGGAGCGGTCGACGGTGGTCACGGGCGACCGCGGCAGCTTCGTCGCGGACACGCTGACGGCCGACCTGACGTTCTACGCCAACGGTGCGTTCGGCACCGAGTGGGAGGCGCTGCGCGCCTTCCGTGGCGTCGCCGAGGGTGACATGATCCGCTACGCCATACCGAAGCGCGAGCCGCTGCTCGTCGAGCACGAGCGGTTCCGGGACGCCGTCGAGGGCAAGGAGAGCGACATCGTCACGCTGCGCCAGGCCCTGCGTACCGTCCAGGTCGCGGCGGCGCTGCTGGAGTCCGCGTCGAGCGGCGTCACCGTCTCGGTGGCACCGACCACGACCGAGGCACAGCCCGGGCCGCGATGACCCCACCGGCGGCTCGTCGGGTGGTCTCGGCGGTGGGACGGCACGTCCCACCGCGGCTGCGCCTGGCCATCCGCAAGGCGGCCGCCATGCGCGAGGCCCGGACCTCGGTACGCGCGGCGTGCCTGCTGCCCCCGGCGACGCCGCTGATGGTGTACGCCGGCCGCATCCGGGACGACCGGGGCATCGGCGCGGTGGTCGACGCGCTGCCCCGGCTGCCCAAATTCCACCTGGCCGTGGTCTGCCCACCGGCGGACCACGCGGCGGTCCGGGCGCTGCTCGCCCGGGCCGCCAAGGCCGGGGTGGCCCGCCGGGTGCACCCGGTGTCGCGCCGGCGCCGGCTCGATCCGGCCTTCCTCGCCTCGGCGGACCTGGCGGTGCTCGGATTCGAACGGCCCGACGGTGACGCACCGCTCGTGCCGGCGGCGCTGGACGCGTACCGGGCGGCCGGCCTGACGATCGTGGCCGGGCACGCCCGCGCGGTGAAGGAATACCTGGCCCTGCACCACGCGGGCGAGGTGTTCGCGCCGGGCTCGCCCC
>NZ_JBFAIU010000074.1:0-27198 GCF_040654855.1 Asanoa sp. NPDC050611 | reverse complement strand
GAGCTGACGAAGGCGCTGCGGGTCGGCCCGCAGTCGGCGGGCGCGGTGCCCGGGCCGGCCGCCTACGGCATGGGCGGCACGGAACCCACCGTCACGGATGCCAACGTCGTGCTCGGCTACCTGCCCAGCGAGCTGGCCGGCGGCGAGATCTCGCTCGACCGCGCCGGCGCCCGGACCGCGGTGCAGCGTGTCGCGGACGCGATGGGCCTGCCCAGCGCGGAGGCGGCCGCCGCCGGCATCGTCGACATCGTCAACGAGAACATGTTCGGCGCGCTGCGCCTGGTCTCCGTGCAGCAGGGCTACGACCCGCGGGACTTCGCGCTGGTCGCGTTCGGCGGCGCGGGGCCGTTGCACGCCAACGCGCTCGGCCGGCTCACCGGCGCCTGGCCCGTCATCATCCCGCCGTCGCCCGGCGTGCTCTGCGCCTACGGCGACGCGACGACCAGCCTGCGCGACGAGGCGGCCCGCACCTACATCCGGCGGTTCTCCGAGCTGTCCGACGAGGAGCTGCGCGGCATCTTCGAGGAGCTGGCCGAGACGGCCTCCTCCACCGTGGAGGCGGAAGGCGTCGCCCGGGCCGACCAGACCGTCACCTACCAGGTCGACATCCGCTACCACGGCCAGGGCTTCGAGATCTCCGTGCCGGCCGAGATCAAGGACTTCGCCGGCGGCGGAGCCGGGCTCGCGGCGCTGGGAGCGGCCTTCGACGCCGAGCACGAGCGGCTGTTCTCGTTCCTGCTCAAGAACGAGCACGAGCTGGTCAGCATCCGCGCGGCGGTGTCGGGGCCGCGGCCGTTCGTCCAGGCGACCACGCTGCCCGAGGGCGGGCCGGACCCGGTCGACGCGGTGCGGACCCGCACGGAGATCTACGTCGACGGGGCGACCGTCGAGGCCACCGTGTACGACCGCGGCAAGCTGCGGGCCGGCAACGTCGTCACCGGGCCCGCGATCGTGACCGAGATGGACTCCACCACGCTCGTGCTCCCGGGCCACGCGGCCACGGTGCACCCGAGCGGCAGCCTGCTGATCCGACCCGTGGAGAGCTGAGGAAATGGCTGAGATCATCCAGACCGCCACCGGCGCCGTCACCAAGGTCGACGTGGATCCGGTCACCCTCGACATCATCGAGAACGCGCTGCGCAACGCCCGCTACGAGATGGACGAGGTGCTGTTCCGCACCGCGCTCTCGCCGGGCATCCGCGAGCAGCACGACGAGTTCCCGCTGATCGGCGACCCGGACGGCAAGATGGTCGTCGGCCAGTTCGGCCTGTCCATCCCGGCGCTGCTCGACCGCTACGAGGGCACCATCGCCGAGGGCGACGTGCTGCTCACCTCCGACCCGTACTCCTGCGACGGCGCCATCAGCCACGCCAACGACTGGCTGGTCGTCATGCCGATCTATGTGGACGGTCGGGTGGTCGGCTGGGCGTCGATGTTCGGCCACATGTCCGACGTCGGCGGCAAGACCGTCTGCTCGATGCCGACCGACGCCCACACCATCTTCGAAGAGGGCGTCATCATCCCGCCGTTCAAGCTGTACGACGGCGGCAAGCTCAACGAGGACGCGCTGCGCATCGTGCTCAACCAGGTGCGCCAGCCCGACTGGAACCGGGCCGACCTCAACGGCATCGTGGCCGCGTGCCGCACCGCGTCCCGGCGGATCCAGGAGCTCTGCGCCCGGTTCGGCGTCGACACCTACGTCTCGGCCCTCGACGCCCTGCTGGACCGCAACTACCAGGCGATGAAGGCGTTGCTGGGCATCGTCTTCGAGGACGGCGAGACGATCAGCTTCACCGACTACATCTGCGACGACGGCGTCGGCAACGGGCCCTACCAGCTCACCCTGTCGCTGACCCGGACCGGCGAGAAGGTGCTGCTGGACTTCTCGGGCAGCTCGGCACAGGCGCCCGGCCCGATCAACTACTACATCAACGAGAACCTGGCCCGGATGTTCTTCGGGATCTACATGATCACGGTGGCCGACCCGCAGATCCTCTGGAACGACGGCTTCTATCCGCTGGTCGACGTGAAGATCCCTGACCACTCGTTCTGGAAACCGGACTTCCCGGCCGCGCTCAACGCCCGCAACCACGGCGTGGGCCGCATCTTCGACCTGTTCGGCGGCCTGCTCGGCCAGAAGAACCCGGACCTCCTCAACGCCGCGGGCTTCTCCTCCTCGCCGCACTTCATGTACTCGGGGAACTACGCGGACGGCGAGCGGAAAGGGGAGTGGTTCCAGCTCTACTCGATCGGGTTCGGCGGCATACCGGGCCGGCCGATCGGCGACGGGCCGGACGGGCACTCGCTGTGGCCGTCGTTCGTCAACATCCCCTGCGAATACCTGGAGTCCTACTACCCGCTGCGGATCGAGACCTGGGAGACCGTGCCGGACACCGGCGGCGCCGGCCTGCACCGGGGCGGCAATGGTGTGGACGTGGCCTACCGGTTCCTGCAGCCGGGCACGATCGCCATCCACGACGACCGCTGGCTGACGTACCCGTGGGGCGTCAACGGCGGGGACCCGGGTGCCCGCGGTCGCAAGTGGATCGATCGCGCCGACGGCACCCGCGAGGTGCTGCCGAGCAAGGTGCACGACGTGGCCGTGGCCAAGGGCGACGTGCTGCACTTCGTCACCTGGGGTGGCGGCGGCTGGGGCGACCCGTTGGCCCGCGACCCGCAGCTGGTGGCCCTCGAGGTGCGCCGGGGCCTGGTGACCGCCGAGGGCGCGGAACGCTACGGCGTGGTGCTCGCCGGGTCCGATGTGGACGTCGAGGCCACCGGAGAGCTGCGAGACCGGCTGCGGGCCGAGCGGCCCGGCAAGCCGCCCGTGTTCAACATGGGCCCGCCGCTGGACGTGATCCTGGCCAACTGCGAGGCCGAGACCGGCCTGCCCGCGCCCAAGGTGCCGGCATGAGCGACCTGGCCGACGACTACGCCGGCGCCGGCTTCGGCCGGCCGCTGGACTGGGGCGAGAAGCCCGCGGTCCTGCTGATCGACATGGTGCGGGCGTACTTCCAGCCGGACGCCGAGCTCTACATGGGCAGCCGCGACTGCCTGGACTCGGCGGCGCGGGTGGTCGCGGCCGCGCGTACCGCCGGCGTCCCGGTCATCTACACGCGCGTCGCCTACGGTCCCGGCGGCATCGACGGCGGGTTGTTCTTCCGTAAGGTCGGCGCGCTGCGGCACTTCGTCACCGGCTCCGGCAGCGACCTCGGCGAGATCATGCCGGACGTCGCGCCCGAGGCCGGGGACCTGGTCATCACCAAGCAGTACGCGAGCGCCTTCTTCGGCACGACCCTGTCCGCGACGCTGGCCGCCAACCGGATCGACACGCTGGTGATCTGTGGCGTCAGCACGAGCGGCTGCGTGCGGGCCACGGCGGTCGACGCGATCTCCTACGGGTACGTGCCGATCGTCGTCCGCCAGGGCGTCGGTGACCGGGACCCGCGGCCGCACGAGGCCAACCTGTTCGACATCGCCGCGAAGTACGGCGAGGTATGGGACGAGCCCGTCGTGACGGAACGGCTCGCCCGGTGAAGACCGTCGAGAAGTACGCCGTCCTGGTGGTCTGGGCGCTCACCATCGGGTTCTTCTCGTGGCGCTCCGACGCCTTCGGCTCGGGTTCGACGGTCAAGCTGATCCTGAGCACCCAGACGGTCATCCTGATCGCCACGCTCGGCGTGATGATCTCGCTGGCCGTGCAGGAGTTCGACCTGTCGATCGGCTCGGTGGTCGGCTTCGGCGGCTGCCTGGTCGCCGTGCTCGACGGCGTGCACGGCTGGGCGCCCGGCCCGGCGATCCTCGCGACCGTCGTCGTCTGCGCGGTCTTCGGCGGCCTCAACGCCGCGCTGTCGGTGCTGCTCGGCATCCCGTCGATCATCGTGACGCTCGGCACCGGCACGCTGCTGGCCGGCATCACGCTCGGCGTCACCGACTCCAAAGTGGTCACCGGGATCTCGGTGAAGACGGTGCGGTTCATGACCGACCCGTTCCTGTTCGGCATCCCGGCGCCGTTCTATCTCGGGCTGCTGCTCTGCCTCGTCGCCTGGTTCGTGCTCCAGCACACCCCGCTGGGGCGGCGGATGGTCTTCATCGCCGAGAACCGCGAAGTGGCCCGCCTGGCCGGACTGCGGGTGACCCTGATCCGCGCCGGCGCACTCGTCGCCACCGCCACCCTCGGCGGCCTGGCCGGCATCGTGCTCGCCGGAACCAACAGCGCGGCGAACCCGCAAGCTGGTTCCTACTACCTGCTGCCCACCTTCGCGGCCGCGTTCCTCGGCTCGACCACGATCGTGCCGGGCCGGTTCAACGCCTGGGGCGCGTTCGTCGCGGTCTACTTCCTCACCACCGGCATCACCGGACTGCAGTACCTGGGCTATGCCGGCTGGCCGGAGCAGGTGTTCTACGGCGGGTCCCTGGTGGCCGCCGTGACCCTGAGCCATCTCGCCGGCCACCGGCGGCTGCCCAGCGTCGCCTGACTTCCAAGACCTCTGGAGCACATCTATGGCACGCAGAACATCGCGCGTCGGTGTCGCGGTGGCGCTCGTCGCGCTCCTCGCCGCCGGTTGCACCGACGAGGAGGCACCGGCCACCGCCGCCGCTGCGACGACCGGGCCGGCCGTCACCGACTCCGCCGCCGGCATCGCCGAAGCGCAGAAGATCATCGACCAGTTCCGCAACCCGCCGGCCTGGCAGGGACCGAACGACCCGGTCAACATCGGGTCGCTGGCCGGCAAGAAGGTCACGTACATCAGCGTCTCGAACTCGATCCCGGTGCTGAAGTACTGGTCCGACAAGCTGACCGGGCTGCTGCAGCAGCACGGCGGTGTGCAGATGACCGTCATCGACGCCAAGGGCTCGGTCGACGAGGCCAACAAGGGCTTCGAGCAGGCGATCGCGCAGAAGGCCGACGCGATCGTGTTCCAGGCGCTGCCGCCGACCCTGTTCCAGGCGCAGATCAGCCGGGCCAAGGCGGCCGGCATCAAGGTGATCAGCGCAAACACCGGTGTGCCCGGCAAGGTCGACGCCGGTCAGGACGCCGAGATCGGCTTCGACTACGTCAAGGTCGGCCAGCTCATCGGCGACTGGATGGTGGTCGACTCCAAGGGCAAGGGCAAGGGCATGGTGGTCAGCTCCGACGACGTGCCCGCGTCGCAGCCCCAGGCCCAGGCCACCGTCAGCGAGGTCAAGCGGCTCTGCCCGGAGTGTGACGTGTCCATGAAGGACGTGCAGATCCCGCAGTGGCAGACCTCGGTGCCGACGCTGTTCCAGACCACCATCAACAGCGACCCGTCGCGTACGTACCTGCTGCCGCTCTACGACGGCCAGGCGCTGCCGGGTCTCGGCGCGATCCGCACCGCGGGCGCGGGCAGCAAGGTGACGGTCGGCGCGTTCAACGCCACGCCGGGCATCGTCGAGCAGCTCAAGGACCCGGCCAGCGGCCTCAAGCTCGACATCGGCGGCCACAACGAGTGGTGGGCGTACGCCGCCGCGGACCAGATCTTCCGCGTCCTCGCGGGTTCGGCGCCGATCGCGAACTACAACATCGGCCTGCGCATCTTCGACACGACCAACGCCAACCTCATCCAGGGCAGCGACGAGTTCGCGTGGTACGGCGCGACCGACTACCGCGACAAGTTCCCCGCACTGTGGACGAAATGACGAACGTGCTCGAGCTCACCCGGGTGTCGAAGACCTTCGACGACATCCGGGTGCTGCACGACGTCACGCTTGCCGTGCGGCCGGGGGAGATCCTCGGCCTCATCGGCGAGAACGGGAGCGGCAAGTCCACGCTCATCAAGATCCTGTCGGGCTACCACACCGCCGATGCGGGCGCGGAGATCCAGGCGGGCGGCATGGCCTTCATCCACCAGGATCTCGCTCTCGTGCCGTCGATGACGGTCCTGGAGAACCTGCGGATCGCCCGGTTCAGGACCGGGTTCGGCTGGCGGATCCGCTGGTCGGCCGAACGGGCCGGCGTCAAGCGCTTCCTCGACCAGGTCGGGCTGGACGTGCACCCGGACACCCGGGTCGGCGACCTGTCGGTGACCGAGCAGGCGTTGGTCGCGGTCGCCCGCGGGCTCGCGGACATGGACGGGACGGGGCTGCTCGTGCTGGACGAGCCGACCGCGTACCTGCCGCGCGACGGCGTCGAACGGCTCTTCGGGGTGCTCCGCGACCTGACCGCGGGCGGTGCCTCGGCCATCTTCGTCTCGCACCGGCTCGACGAGGTGCGCGAGCTGTGCGACCGGGTCGCGGTGCTGCGCGGCGGCGAACTGGTCGACGTGGTGGCCGACAAGAACGAGCAGGAGCTGCTGGAGCTGATGCTCGGGCGGCCGGTCGAGGACCTCTACCCGGACACCGCGGCGCCGGAGGGAAAGCCCCGGCTGTCCGTGGCCGGCCTGAGCGGCGGTGCCCTGCTGGAGCTGTCGTTCACCGCTCGTCCCGGAGAGATCATCGGCTTCGCCGGTTTGCCGGGATCCGGCTACGACGAGGTGCCGTACCTGCTCACCGGCGCCCGCCGGGCCGGCGGCGGCACCGTGCGGCTGGACGACGTCTCGCTGGAGGCGGCGACCCTCCGGCCGCGGGCCGCGATCGGGCTCGGCATGGCGCTGCTGCCGGCGGACCGGCCACGGGCGGGCTGCGCACCGGCGCTGTCCGTGCGGGAGAACATGACGCTGCCCAGCCTCCCGGCGTTCACCCGGTTCCGCGCGATCGTCAACCAGCGCCGCGAACGCCGGATCGCGGCCGAGCAGTCGGACCGGTACGGCGTGACCCCGCGGCGCCCGGAGTCGGCCCTGCGCTTCCTCTCCGGCGGCAACCAGCAGAAGGTGCTGCTGGCCAAGTGGATGCTGGGCGAGCCGCGGGTCCTGGCCCTGCACGAGCCGACCCAGGGCGTCGACGTCGGCGCCAAGCGCGAGATCTTCGCGCACCTGTCCGAGGCGGCCGCGGCGGGTGCGGTCGTGCTGATGTCCACCGTGGAGCACGAGGACCTCGCGCACCTGTGCAGCCGCGTGCACGTGCTGCGCGGCGGCCGGTGCGTGCGGCTGATGGAGCAAGGGGAGCTGACGCCCGGCCGGCTGGCCGCGGCGGTGTACGCGAGCTGAGGAGAAGCCGATGCCGGCCGTCCTGGCGCGGAAGATCTGGGAGCAGCACCTGGTGCGGCGGGCGGCGGGCGAGCCTGACCTGCTCTACGTCGACCTGCACCTGGTGCACGAGGTCTCGTCGCCGCAGGCGTTCGACGGGCTGCGGGCAGCCGGGCGGCGGGTCCGGCGCCCGGAGCTGACGCTGGCGATGGAGGACCACGCGGTGCCGACCGCCGGCCTGCGCATCGGCGATCCGCAGGCCCTGGCCCAGATCGAGGCGCTGCGCCGCAACTGCACGGAGTTCGGCATCCGGCTGTTCCCGCTCGGCCACCCCGACCAGGGCATCGTGCACGTGGTGGCGCCGCAGCTCGGCCTCACCCAGCCGGGCATGACGATCGTCTGCGGCGACTCGCACACCTCGACTCACGGTGCGTTCGGCGCGCTGGCGTTCGGCATCGGCACGAGCGAGGTCGAGCACGTGCTGTCGACGCAGACCCTGCCCCAGCGCCTGCCGAGGACGATGGCGGTGCGGGTCGACGGGCGGCTGGCACCCGACGTCACGGCCAAGGACCTGATCCTCGCGCTCATCGCGTCGGTCGGCGTCGGCGGCGGAGCCGGCCATGTCGTGGAGTACCGCGGCCCGGCGATCGAGGCGCTCTCGATGGAGGCGCGGATGACGCTGTGCAACATGTCGATCGAGTTCGGCGCCCGCGCCGGCATGGTGGCGCCGGACGACACGACGTACGCGTATCTCGACGGCCGCCCGCACGCGCCGACCGGGCCGGCCTGGGAGCAGGCCCTCGACCACTGGCGCGCGCTGCGCACCGACGACGACGCGGTCTTCGACCGGGAGGTCGCGCTGGCGGGCGCGGCGGTGCGGCCGTTCGTCACCTGGGGCACAAACCCGGCGCAGGCCGTGCCGATCTCGGGCACGGTGCCGGCGCCGGACTCGTTCGCGGACCCGCTGGTGCGCTCGGCGGCCGCCCAGGCCCTGCGCTACATGGATCTCGCGCCGGGCACGCCGGTGCGGGAGATCGCGGTGGACACGGTGTTCGTCGGCTCGTGCACGAACGGCCGGATCGAGGACCTGCGCGCCGCCGCCGAGATCCTGCGCGGCCGCCGGGTCGCGGCCGGAGTCACGATGCTGGTGGTGCCGGGCTCGATGAAGGTCCGGGCACAGGCGGAGGCGGAGGGCCTCGCCGAGGTCTTCACCCGGGCCGGCGCGCAGTGGCGGGCGGCGGGCTGCTCGATGTGCCTGGGCATGAACCCGGACCGGATGACACCCGGCAGCCGCAGCGCCTCGACCTCCAACCGCAACTTCGAGGGGCGGCAGGGGCCGGGCGCGCGTACGCACCTGGTGTCTCCTTCGGTGGCCGCCGCGACCGCCGTGACGGGCCGGCTCACCGCGCCCACCGACCTGGTCCCCGCCTAGCGGCGGGCCCCCGCGAGGGCCCGCCGCCGGTGGCCGGTCAGGCGTCGAACAGCGCCGCCCAGGGCTCGACCAGCATCGACCGGCCCTTGAGGCCGGCGATCAGCTCCGCGCCGGCGATGCCGTCGACCCAGGGGAGCTGGCCCGCGCCGCCGTCCGGGCCGAGGGGGACCGCGATGACCAGCGGCTCCGGGGTGTAGGCGCGCCGCACGCCCTCGCCCGTGATGACAGACCGGAGGTTCGCGGCGACCAGTTCCGCCTGGGCCGATGCGGTGCCGATGCCGTCGCGGTCGGCGTCGGTGATGTCGCCGATCGCGTAGACGGCGTCCGCTCCGGCGACCCGCAGGTGCTCGTCCACCCGCAGGTAGCCGTCGGCGCGCCGGGCGTCGGCCAGGGCGCCCCGCAGGTAGCCGGTCGCCGGGGTGACGCCGAACGCCTGGTACCAGACGTCTGCCGTCAGCTGCTCGCCGGTTTCCGTGGTCACCACGACCTCGCCCCGCGCGGTGGGTGGGGTCGCCGGCAGCGCACGCACGGGGCTGTTCAGCTTGATCTCGACGCCGAGCTTGTCGAGCTGGCGGCGCAGCTCGTCGCGCAGGCCCTGGTCGAACGGGCCCGGCATGACGTCGTCGCCGGCGCTGACGATGGTGACCGACTTGTCCGGGTGGAACGCCTTGATCTCGCCGGCCAGCTCCAGGCCGGCCGGTCCCGCACCGACCACCAGCACCCGATCGGCACCGCGCAGGTCGTCGTGTGCCAGGCGGAACCTCGCCCGGGCCGTCTCGGCGTCCGGCTCGTCGACCTTCGCCGGGAACGGGTAGCCCGACCCGGTGGCCAGCACGAGGTGGTCCGGCTCCATGACCCGCCCGGAGGCGAGCGTGACCCGGCGGCCGTCGACGGTGGCGGCCCGGTCACGGACGAACCGGCCGCGGTGCAGGAGGCGCTCGTACGGCAGGAAGATCCGGTCGAGCCACTCCGGCTCGACCAGGGCCCGCCAGGCGGCGCTGTTGTGCGTGAACGCGTCGGCGGGTGCGACGAGCGTCACGTCGGCGACGTCGTCGAGCGCCTTCGCGACCTTGATCCCGCTGTATCCGCCGCCCAGGACGACGACGTGGTTTGTGCTGCGCACAGTTGGTCTCCTTCGTATAGCGGAGAGGTGTCTCCGGTACAGGAAGCTATAACGGAGACCGACGTCCGGTATTCCCGCTATGCTGGAGCGCGTGGCAGACGAGACGGGTGGGACACCGCGCCGCGCCCGGGCGCGGCGCAGCGACAGCGTCCGCAACCGCGAACGCCTGCTCGCGGCCGCCCGGGAGCTGTTCGCCACCGAGGGTCTGCAGGCACCGCTCGACCGGATCGCGACCACGGCCGGGGTCGGCCCGGGCACGCTCTACCGGCACTTCCCGACCCGCGTCGCGCTGTGGGAGGCGGTGCTCGAGGAGCCGCTGCGCGCCCAGCTCGCCCTGGTCGAACGCGCGCTGGCCAACCCCGACCGGTGGGCCGGGGTGGCCGGCTACCTCATGGAGACGTGCGGGCACGAGGCGGAGCGCGGCGGCTACCTCAACCTGATGACGACCCGCTACGACGGCGCGCCACGCCTCCTGGAGATCCGTACCGCGATACAGCGGCGCATCACCGAGCTGATCCGCCGCGCCCGCACCGAGGGTGCGATCCGCCCGGACTTCACGACCGAGGACCTGCTCTTCATCACCCTCTCGAACAGCGCGGTCGCCGAGGTCACCCGAGAGGTCGCACCGAACGCCTGGCGCCGCAACGTCGAGCTGTTCCTCGACAGCCTCCGTCCGGAGCGGGCCCACCCGCTGAGCGAGCCGCCCATGGAGCCGGGCCAGGTCGCGCGGACGATGATGCGCCCGGCCCCACGGCGGTCCAACTAGGGCTCCGTGCCGGCGACGCGGGTGCCGTCCACGTGGATCGTGATGCGGGCGTTCGTCGCGTAGCCCGGTGCGTTCGGGCGGTAGCTGTGGTCGTCGGACTCCGTGAACGCCGACCAGTCGGCCTTGGCCAGGCGCAGCTGGAGCTGGCCCGTCGACGAGTTCGGGGCCAGCGAGCCCGACGTGAAACCCACTTCGAGGTACGCGTCCGCGCCCGGCCGTGGCGTCGGCAGTGCGACCACCCGCCGGGTGACCGTGCCGCAGCCGATCTGGGCCCAGTCGCACCAGGCGCGCACCGACGGCGCGCCGCCGTCGCGGGTGAACCAGTAGCGCAGCGTGACCCGGCTGCGCGCCACCGCGGTCGCGCCGCCGTTGTCGAGCTGGATGCCCGGCTTGATCTGGTTGTCGCCCGGCGCCCAGTCGAGGTTGAGATACCGGGCCGTCAGCGCCGGCGCGCCCGGCCGTGGCGCCGTGACCACGGTCAGGCCGGGGGAGGGCGGTGACTGGTTGCCGCTCGCGTCGCGGGCGCGCACGGTGAAGCGGTACTCCGCCGAGGGCTGCAGCCCGGTCACCGTCACGCGCGGCGTGGTCGTGGTCGCCGCCTGGTAGACGTAGTCGGTGTGCTGGGCCCAGACGTCGTAGCCGGCCACGCCGGTGTCGTCGGTGGACGGTGGCCAGGACAGCGTCACCGTGTCCGGGCCGATCGCCGACGCCACCGGGGTGCCCGGGGCGGTCGGGGCGGCGCTGTCGGCACGGTCCAGGACGAACAGCGTGATGCTGTCGGCCGGGAGCGTCGCCTCGAACCCGCCGGAGGCCACCGGCTGGTCGGCCGCCCGGACGATCGCCGCCGGGTGGTCGGCGCCGTAGCGGTAGACGCGGGCCGTGCCGGAACCGCGGCCGACCAGTGACACCGGCGCGGTCTGCGCGGCGCCGCTCTTGTTGACCACCAGCACCGTCAGCGCGCCGTCGGCCGACCGTTCGGCCGCGTACACCGAGAGCAGTTCCTGGTCCGCGCTCGTCGCCTTGACCCCGACGTCACCGAAGCGGCCGCCGTTGCCGTCGTAGTTGCGGTACATGCGGAACGCGTACGCGCCCGGATCGGTCGCCGACGGCGGTGCCCAGAGGGTGGCGAGGTCGAGCCGTTCGCGCCCGAAGATGCCGAGGACGTCCGCCTGCGTGAGCGCGCCGTTGACGTGGTCGAGCGCGCCCCAGTTGTACTCCGTGACCGCGGTCCGCGTGCCCGGATAGTTGGCCGCCACCAGCTCGCGCATCCGCGGCACGAGGCGCACCTGCGTGTTGATCCAGCTTTCGTCCACATAGGTGGGATCCCAGAGCGCGCGGGTCGACCGCAGCCGCAGGGCGTTGGTCGCGGGATCGGTGGCGTTGCCGAACGCGACGCCGCTCGCCTGCGGGTAGAAGTGCATGTCGAAGTAGTCCAGCACGCGGGTGCCGTGCGCCTGCTCGTACTCCCGCAGCTGTCGCAGGTACCAGGTGGTGAACGGCAACCCGTCGCGGGCCGCGCGGTCCGGCGGGTCGGCCCAGCAGCCGGTGCGGCCGCAGGTCTCCTGGTCCAGGCCCGAGTAGTCCCAGCTCGTCCAGCCCCAGCCGACCGGGCCCAGGGTCGCGGCGCCGGGGTCCGCGGCCTTCACCGCCGCGCCGATCTCGATCGCCCGGTCGCGCAGCTCGACCGATCCGGCGCCGAGCGGGTGCACGTCGCGGTGGGTGCTGTGCCAGATGTCCGGCTCGTTGTCGAGGCTGTAGAACCGCACCCCGCCCTCGTCGGCCGTGCCGTACTTCGCGGTGAGGTGGTCGATCCAGGACGTGACGTAGGCGGCGCCGGCCGGGGCACTGGTGTCCCGCGGGTCGTTCCCGGTGATCGGCGTCCCGTCCAGACGGATGCCGTTGCCGCAGTCCGGGCGCCATTCGTCGGTGCGCTGCTGCGGACCGTACTTCGCGACCGAGAAGCCGCACGAACCGTCCCGGGCCTTCGGCGCCCAGCCGATCAGCGGCACGGTCAGGATCGTGTCGGTGCCCGTGGACCGGTCCTGCTCCACGAACCGGTCGGTGGACGAACCGTCCGGCAGCGCGTCGGGGTCGGCGTTCTCCTCGGCGATGTTCTCGAAGAACCAGTCACCGGCCCGGTTGGTGGTGTCGTAGCGGTAGTCGTACCGCGTGGTGGCGTTGCCGCCCCAGCGGCGGACCGGCAGACCCAGCTCGTCGGCGAGCGCGGCGTCGGCGAAGTTCATGCCGTAGACGTGCGGGCTGCCCGGACCGCCTGAGACTAACTGACGCCCGTCGATCTCCGCTACCACGGACGGGGTTGGTCGCCACATGTGGGATGCGCGCCGGCCCGTCCCCGGCTACCGTCGGGCGATGGCCCTAATCGGTCAACCAGCAGGAGAGGGTGCGGCGACCGCGCCGACCCCCGGCTGGGCCGGAGTCGGCACGGTCACTCTCCGCGAGCTGTCGGACCACGACAACCTCACCGCGGCACGGCGCAGCGACCACCATGTGCTCGTGCTGGTCACGGTCGGCCACGGCCAGCACGAGATCGACTTCCGCTCGTACCCCTGCCGGCCCGGCACCCTGCTCTGGGCCCGGCCCGGTCAGGTGGTCAAGTTCGGCGGCAACGCGGGCCTCGACGCGATCGTCGTGTGCTGGGAGCCGGCCGCGGTCGCGGAGGTCGCCGAGGAGCCGGCGCTGCTGGAGGGCGGGCTCGGCCCGGTTTACTGGCAACTCGCCGGCGAGGACGAGGACGCGGTCATCAACGAGGTGAGCCAACTCGTCGTCGACTGCCAGCGGCACCGCTCCGGCATCCTCGCGGCGGGGCTGCTCCGGCATCAGCTCGCGGTGCTGCTGCTGCGGATCGCGCTGCTGCCCGGTCGGGCGCCGGCCGAGCGCAACGACGCGTACGTCCGGTTCCGGTTGGAGGTCGAGAAGGACTTCACCCGGACCAGACGGGTCGAGGAGTACGCGGAGCGGATGGGCTACTCCGTCCGCACGGTCACCCGGGCCTGTCTCGCGGCCACGGGGCGCAGCGCCAAACAGGTCATCGACGACCGGGTGACCCTGGAGGCCATGCGGCTGCTGGCCGTCACGGACGACCCGATCGCCGACATCGGCCGGCGGCTGGGTTTCCCGGAGCCGACCAACTTCGGCCGGTTCTTCCATCGGGAGGCGGGCATCAGCCCTGGCGTGTTCCGCACGGCGCAGCGCGGGGGCCCGCGCCTGCCCGCCCAGCGCCGGCCGGTCGCCGGTGATCCGCACGGGCGCCCCGCACCGCGGGTCGCCGGCGAGGCATGATGGTCCCGTGCAGATTTCGGCCCGGGGAGACTACGCGGTCCGCGCGGCACTGAGCCTGGCCGCCGCGTACCCGTCGGTGATGTCGGCCCAGGCATTGGCGGCCGACCAGGACATGCCCCGCAAGTTCCTCGAGGCGGTCCTGGCCGACCTGCGCCGTGCGGGCATCGTCCGGGCGCAGCGCGGTGCCGAGGGCGGCTACACGCTGACGCAGCCGCCGCGCGAGGTGACGATCGGCGCGATCCTGCGCGCGGTCGACGGCCCGCTGGCCGGTGTGCGCGGGCTGCGCCCCGAGGAGACCGCGTACGAGGGCTCCGCGGAGAACCTGCCCCGCGTCTGGGTCGCGGTGCGGGCCGCCGTCCGCGAGGTGGTCGACGAGACGTCGCTGGCCGACGTGCTGAGCGGCAAGCTGCCGGCCCACATCCGGAAACTCACCACGCTCCCGGACGCCTGGCAGCCCCGCTGACCCGCACCGGGTAGCGTGCGGGACATGTCTGTCCTGGTGGCGTTCAGCGTGACCCCGTTGGGCACCGGCGAAGCGGTCGGCGAACTGGTCGCGGAGGCGATCCGGGTGGTCCGCGCGTCCGGCCTGCCGAACCGCACCGACGCCATGTTCACGACGGTCGAGGGCGAGTCCTGGGACGAGGCGATGGGCGTCGTCCGGGCCGCGGTCGCCGCGGTACAGGCCCGCGCCCCGCGCACGTCGACGGTCATCAAGGTCGACTGGCGCGAGGGCGTCAGCGGGGCCCTGGACAGCAAGGTCTCGACGATCGACCGCCTACTCGGCTGAGCCCACGTAGCGCAGGCCGGTCAGCGCCGTCCCGGCCGCCCGTTCGTCGTCCTCGGTGAGGCCGAGGTCGGCGAAGAAGTAGGGCGCCGCGACGACCGACCGGGTGCGGAAGCGCCGCCGCAGCGCCGTGACGATCGTGTCGCCGCGGTGCAGCCGCTCGGCCGTGGCCCACTCGTCGAGATAGTCGGGCCACGACGCGCCCGACTCCCGCCACCGCTCGGCGTGGCGGTGCAGCCAGCCGTCGCCGGGCGGGAGCCGCGCGAAACACCACCGCGCCGTGCGCTCGTCGAACCGCTCCCGCGCCCACTCGACCACCACCACCGCGCCGCCGGGCCGGGTCGCCGCCGCGATCCGGTCGACGACGTCGTCGAGATCGTCGACGTGGTGCAGCGAGGTGCACGCCACCACCGCGTCGACCGGTGCGGGCGGCGTCCAGCGCTCGAACTCCACCCGGTGGAACCGGGCGCCCACCGGTGCCTCGGGGTCGACGCCGACGGCGTCGTAGCCGGTCTCGGCCAGCGCTGGCAGGAAGCCGCCGGCCGGGCCGCAGCCGATCTCGATCACCCGGGCCGGCGCCGGTGGCAGCGCGGCGTGGACGAACGTCCAGTTGGCGCCGAGCCACCGGCGGGTCGGTTCGTCGGTCATCGCTCGTCGACGACGTCGGCCGTCTCGACGCCCTTGACCGTGACGAGCGCGAACGCCTCCGCGGCCAGCGGCAGGCGGGCTTTGACCGACGCGTAGGCGTGGGCCGCCGACGCCCAGGTCCAGGTGTCGGTCCAGGTCGCGTCGGCGTCCCGGGTCAGCTTCGTGGCGACCGGCCCGTCGAACCCGGACCGGACCGCGGCGATCAGCTCCGCCCGCTTGGCCAGCAGGGCGTCGGTGTCCGTGGTGTTGGCGGTGAACTTCGTGACCCGCACGATCGACATCTCGCGTCTTCCCTTCACTTCGCTAGAGCCACTCACTAGTGACTCACTCTAGAGTTACACTAGCCGGGTGACGAGCGTCAAGGGCCGGGCACCGAACCGGCGCACCGTGAAAGCGCGGGAGACCCGCACCCGCATGCTCGACGCGGCGCGGGAGCTGTTCATCGCGCAGGGATACGGCGCGACCACGCTCACCGACGTCGCGGCGGCCGCCGGCGTCGCCGTGCAGACCATCTACTTCACCTTCGGCAACAAGCGGACGCTGCTGAAGGAGATGGTCGACGTGACGATCGCCGGCGACGACGAGCCGGTGGCCACGATGGAGCGCCAGTGGTACCGGGACGCCCTCGCCGCACCGACCGCCGTGGCGCAACTGCGCGCGCAGGTGGCCGGCGCCCGCGGTGTGCTCGAGCGCGTCGCGCCGATCGTCAGCATGATCACGCTGGCCGCGGCCGCGGACCCGGAGATCGCGGACCTCTGGCCCCGCGACGCCGACCCGCGCTACACGGTGCTGTCGACGGCCGCGCGGTCGCTGGTGGCCAAGCCGGACGCGCGCACCGGCGTCACCGAGGCCGAGGCCGCCGACCTGCTCTACGCGATCCTCTCGCCCGAGCTCTACCTGCTCCTCGTCCGCGAGCGTGAGTGGTCGCCGGACCGCTACGAGAAATGGGCGTTCGACACCCTGCGCCCCCAGCTCTGCGGAGAGGATTGAGCCCATGCCGACCGACGCCGACCGCGCCGCCATCGACCGCCTGATCCGCGACTGGGTCACCGCCGTGCACACCGGTGACCTCGACGGGGTGCTCGCCGACCACGCCGAGGACATCGTGATGTTCGACGTGCCGCCGCCGTACGCCGGTGTCCGTGGGCTCGACGCCTATCGCGCGACCTGGCCGGACTTCTTCACGTGGCAGGAGCAGGGCGCGGACTTCGCGCTCGAGTCGCTCGACGTGACGGCCGGCGACGACGTGGCCTTCGCGTACGCCCTGTTGCGCTGCGGCACGCCCGAGGAGCTGGCCGCGAAGCCCGACCTGCGGCTGCGGCTGACCGTCGGGCTGCACAAGCGGGACGGCCGCTGGCAGGTGACGCACGAGCACCACTCGTTCGCCGACGACAGCGTCAGCCCACCAGCTCCGTAACCGCGGCCGCGAACACCTCGTGGTGGGTGGCGACGTCGGCCGGCGTGGTCGCCGGGCACATCAGCGCCATGTTGTGGAACGGGGTCAACAACACACCCCGGTTCAGCAGGTACGCGTGCAGGAAGTCCTCGATGTCCGGGTCCGCCGCGGCGGCCGAGGCGCCGCCGCTGCTCGGTGCCGGGCTGGCGAACCGGTACTCCACCCGGGCGCCGAGCTGCGTCACCGACCACGGCAGGCCGAAGCGGTCGACGACCTCACGGACCCCGGCCGCGAAGGTCGACGCCACCTTGGTCATCCGGGCGAACGCCGCCGGCGTCAGCACGTGCTCCAGCGTGGCCCGGGCCGCCGTCACCGACAGCGGGTTGCCCGCCAGCGTGCCGCCGACCCCGCCCATGTCCACCAGGTCGAGGTCGTCGCGCCCCGCCAGCAGGGAGGCCAGCGACGCCGACAGGCCGTACGCGCCGATCGGCACGCCGCCCCCGATCGCCTTGCCGATCGTGACGACGTCGGGTTCGAGCTCCCACGCCGCCGTCGCACCGCCCGGTCCGGTCGAGAACGTGTGCGTCTCGTCGTTGACCAGGTACGAGCCGTAGCGCCGGGTCAGCTCGCGGACGCCGGCGAGATAACCCGGCTCCGGCAGCACGATGCCGATGTTGGTCAGTGCCGGCTCCATCAGCACCGCGGCGACGTCGCCGTGCGCCAGCTCGCGCTCCAGACCGGCCAGGTCGTTGTACTCGGCGACCCGGCTGGTGGTCGTCACGTCGCAGGGCGCGCCGACGTTGCCGGGGCGGCCGGCCGGCTCGCCGTCCGGTCCGACGACGATCAGGGACTCGTCGACCGAGCCGTGGTAGCAGTACGAGTTGACGAGGATCCGGGGCCGCCCGGTCACCGCCCGCAGCAGCCGGATCGCCCACCGGTTCGCGTCGGTCGCGGTCAGCGTGAAGCTCCACCGCGGCACCCCGAAGCGGCCCGCCAGCTCGGCGCCGACCCACGCGGCGTCCTCGGTCGGCAGCATGGTGGCCAGGCCGTCACCGGCGGCGCGCCGCACGGCGTCGACGACCGGCGCCGGGGAGTGCCCGGCCATCGCGGCGGTGTCGCCGAGGCAGAAGTCGACGTACGTGTGTCCGTCCACATCGGTCACCCGGGCACCGCGGGCGCTCGCCGCGTATACGGGGAAGCCGCCCGCGGCCTTGTTCATCCAGGTCATCGGCACGCGACCGAACAGGTTGCGGGCCGCCGCGTAGGCGTCGGCCGACCGGGCGTGCGTGGCGGCGAACTCCGCCCGCTCCCGGGCGAGCAGGGCCGAAAGTCGATCGCGGTCGATCATCGCCGCACCGTACCAGCCGACGGGCCGAAGGTACGGTGATGCGATGGAGTTTCAGGATGTTGTCCGCAAGCGCCGGATGGTCCGCAGCTACGAGCCCGACCGTCCGGTGCCGCCCGACGTCGTCGACCGGATCCTGCGCAACGGCCTGCGCGCCCCGTCGGCCGGCTTCTCCCAGGGCTGGGGCTTCCTCGTCCTCGACACCCCCGAGGACCACGACCGCTTCCGGGTCGCGATGCGCCGCTCCGCGGAGCCGGAGTAGTGGTTCGCCTCCCACTACGCCGCCCCGCTGCTGATCGTGCCGTGCTCGCACAAGGACGCCTACCTCGACCGGTACGCGCAGGCCGACAAGGGGCACGAGGACCGCTCCGACGCCTGGTGGCCGGCGCCCTACTGGGACATCGACACGGGCATGGCGGCGCTGCTCATGCTGCTCACCGCGATCGACGCCGGCCTGGGCGCGTGCTTCTTCGGGTTGCCGATCGACGCGATCGAGCCGTTCAAGAAGGAGTTCGGCGTGCCTGCCGGCTACGCACCGATCGGCGCCATCTCGGTCGGCTACAGCGACGAGCCGCCACGCGACCTGCGCGGCCGCCGCCGACCCACCGACGACGTCGTGTTCCGCGGCAACTGGGGCTCAGCCGAGTAGCACGGGCTCGCTCTCGTTGTTGGCGCGGTCCAGCGACGTGACGCAGTAGCTGCCCGCCGGGCCGATCCAGCTCGGCAGGTCGCTGGAGCGGACCGTGGCTACGAGGACGGCGTTCTTCGCGCCGGGGTCGGCCCGGTAGATCGCGTAGCTCGTCACGTCGTCCACCGGCCGCCAGGTCAGCACCGTGCGGTCGCCGTCGCGCCGGGACCCGGTGGGTTCCGGCGCCGGCGGCCGGGCGTCCCGCAACCGGGTGACGGTCGGCACCAGGGCCGGCTGGGCGTAGTGGGCGTCGCGGTAGCGGGAGACCGCGCCGAGCCGGTCGGCCTTGACCTGCTTGGCGCTGAAGTGGATGCTGCCGGCCACCTGGTAGCGGTCGTTGAGCGCGAGCTGCTTGTCGAGCTCGGCCGGCTGGCTCCACGGCCCGGCCTCGCCGACCCGGTAGTCGGCCTGTCCGATGTAGAGCTGGACACCCGTGTCCTTGACGGTCTCCACCCACCACGGCAGCAGCTTGGCGTAGTCGGCCTTGTCGAAGCCGATGTTCCAGTAGAGCTGCGGGACGATGTAGTCGAGCCACTTCTCCTTGACCCACCGACGGGTGTCGGCGTAGATGGCCTCGTAGCTCTCCAGCCCGCGGGTCGGTGAGCCGACCGGGTCGCTGGACCTGTTGCGCCAGATGCCGAACGGGCTCAGCCCGAACCGCACCCACGGCTTGGCCGCGCGGATGCGCTCACCGACCTCGCGCACGAACGTGTCCACGTTGGACCGCCGCCAGTCGCCCCGCGACATCCCGGCGCCGTAGCGGGCGTAGCTGCGGTCGTCGTTGAACTCGTGCCCCTCCGGGTACGGGTAGAAGAAGTCGTCGAAGTGCACGCCGTCGATGTCGTACCGGTTGACGGCGTCCAGGATCGCGTCCTCGACGTGTCGCCGCGCCTCGGGCACGCCCGGGTCGAAGTAGAAGCGGCTGTTCGCCTCGCCTTCGGGGAACGCGACCGCCCACTCCGGGTGCTTGCGCAGCGGGTGGTCGGGCGCGAGCTTGGCGAAGTCGGCGCCCGCGCCGCCGGAGGTCGCCGGCTGGCTGCCGCGGTAGGGGTTGAACCAGGCGTGGAACTCGAGGTTGCGGGCGTGCGTCTCGGCGACCATCCAGGCCAGCGGGTCCCAGCCCGGATCCTTGCCGCGTACGCCCGTCAGCCATTCCGACCAGGGCGCGTAGGCGGACGGCCAGAACGCGTCGCCGCTCGGCCGCACGTGCACGAACACCGCGTTGTGGTTCATCTTCTGCGCGAGGTCGAGCCACCCCAGGTATTCGGCCTTGACCTTCTCCTCGGGCAGGCCGGGCTTGCTCGGAAAGTCGATGTTGCTGACCGTGGTGAGCCACATGCCGCGCAGCTCGCGCTTCGCGGCCAGGTTTTCCCTGGCACAGGTGGGCAGGGCGGCACCGGCCCCGGCGTCAGGGCTGGCGTCCGAGTCGCGTCCGAGCAGGCTGATCCCGGCCGGGACCGTCACCGCGAGGACGACAGCCACCAGCCCGATCAGCAACCGACGCTGCACGGCCACGACGGTAGGGCCCGGGTGCGGACGTGGTCAATGGAACAAAGCCCGACATAAGGAAACCGACCCGTTCGAGCGGGCGGGCCTTCGCCGGGGGATGGTTGAATCGGATCATGGTTCAGATCCGCCGCATCGAGGCGTCCGACGCCGCGGCCCTCGCCGCCGTCTACGTCGCCAACAAGGAGTTCCTCGCGCCGTTCGAGCCGCCGCGGGCCGAGACGTTCTACACCCCGGCCGGGCAGCTCACCCGGATCGAGGAGGCGAACGCCGACCCGCAGCTCTACCGGTGCGTCATCGAGGCCGACGGCGAGCTCGTCGGGATGATCTCACTCAGTGTGATCGAGCGCGGACCGGCCGAGTCCGCGCACCTCGGCTACTGGGTCGCCCGGTCCGTCAACGGCCGCGGCATCGCGTCCAAGGCGACGGCGCTGATGGTCCAGACCGCCTTCGGCGAGTTCGGGCTCCACCGGCTGCAGGCGGGCACGCTGCTCGACAACGCCGGCTCGCAGAAGGTGCTCGCCCGCAACGGTTTCGAGCGCATCGGCGTCGCCCGCGACTTTCTGCGGATCAACGGGCGGTGGCAGGACCACATCCTGTTCCAGCTCGTCAACGACGAATGGGAGCCCGCGTGACCGGGCGGCAGACGATCACGAGCGGGTCGACCTTCGAGGAGCGCATCGGGTACGCGCGCGCGGTGGTCGACGGCGACCACGTCTACGTGTCGGGCACCACCGGCTACGACTACGCGACGATGACGATCGCCGACGACGTGGTCGCGCAGTGCGCCCAGGCGCTCCGCAACGTCGAGGCGGCGCTGGCCGAGGCGGGCTGCACGCTGGCCGACGTGGTCCGCGTCCGGTACCTGCTGCCCGACCGCGCCGACTTCGAACCCTGCTGGCCGACCCTGCGCGCGGCGTTCGGCGCGGTGCGGCCGGCGGCGACCATGCTGGTCTGCGGGCTGGCCGACCCGGCGATGCGCTTCGAGATCGAGGTCGACGCCCGGCGCCACTGACCGGCACGCGATGATGGTGGCGTGCGGAACACACCTGGCGAGCTGCTGGTCGGCACCCCTGGACGGTACGCGCGGGAGGTGTTCCACAACCGCCATCCGACGCTGGTCGAGCGGGTCGCGGGCGCGCACCCGTACCCAGCGGCGCAGCGGGACGCGTTGCGGGCGTTGCTCGACGAGTCGCTGACGGGCGTGATCCGCCGGCTGCCGGACGACGCGCCGGACCTCGCCGACTGGGACGCGTGGGATCGCGGGCACTTCGGTCGCCCGTGGGCCGACGCGCCGTTCCTGTGGGCGGAGAGCTACTTCTACCGGCGGATCCTCGACGCGGTCGACTACTTCCGGCCGGGGCCGTGGCAGGGGGTCGACCCGTTCCGCCCCATGAAGGACGCGGAGCTGGCCGACCCGTCGCTCGACGGCGATCTCGCCTGGGTCGCGGACCTGCCCGCCGAGCCGACGGACGCGGGGCTCGCCGCCGTCGTGCAGGCCGCGGTGTTCGGCAACCGGGTCGACCTGAGCTTCCGGATGCAGGAGCCGGCGGACCCCACGGCGCCGGACGAGCTGCTGGTCGACCAGACCGGGCGGCTCCGGGCCGCGTTGCCGGAGCCGGGCCCGGTCTGTGTGGTCACGGACAACGCCGGCCGGGAGATCCTGGCCGACCTCGTGCTCGCGGGCTGGCTGCTCGACACCGGGCTCGCCGACCGGGTGACGCTGCACGTGAAACCGGCGCCCTACTACGTCTCGGACGCGACGGCGTCCGATGTGGACGCCGCCCGCGCGCGGCTCGGGCGGGCGGTGGACCCGCGCGTGGTCGTGCGTACGCACGCGTTCTGGTGCGCACCCCTCGACTTCCACGACCTGCCCGCGGACCTGGTGGCAGACCTGCGTGGGCACCGGGTGGTGCTCGTCAAGGGCGACCTCAACTACCGCCGGCTGGTCGGCGATCGCGACTGGGACCCGACGACGCCGTTCGCGGAGGCGGCGGTCGACCTCGGTGTACCGGTCGTCGCGCTACGCACCTGCAAGTCGGAGGTGGTGGTCGGGGTGGACCGGACAACGGTCGACCGGCTGGACGCCGCCGAGCCGCGCTGGCGGGTCAGTGGTCGGCACGGGTTGGTGCAGGCGCGCTGACGCGGGTCGCCAGGTCGACCATGAACGTCTGGCCGGTCGGCGACATGCACGTCACCTGGCCGCGCGGGTTGAGCCGGTCGTCGGCCGCGTAGCGGCTCGCTAGCTCCGTTGCCGCCGCCTCGTCGCCGGCGTCGGCGGCCAGCAGCAGCGCGGCGATCTCGTCCGCCAGCGCCGCGCCGGCCTCGTCGACGTGGTCCGTCATGGCGCCCCAGGTGTCCCAGAGCAGCACCTCGTCGCCCTGCCGGGCGGCCAGCTCGCCGATCACCGAGCCGTGGATGAACCAGTCGCCGCGCAGCGGCAGGCCGGGGTCCACGCCGTAGGTGTCGGGGTCGACGTCACCGCGCCGGTAGGCCGTCCATACGGCGGCGGCGGTGGCGAACGGGGCGTCGACGTTCTCGGGCCGGGGCATGTCGTCGGGGTCGAACGACCAGTCGCCGGGGCCGATCTGCGGGTCGGCGAGCACCCAACGGGTGCCGTTCCAGTAGTCGGCGACCACGTGGTCGTGGTGCCACCCGGGGACGAAGAAGTAGTCGGCGAAGCCGATCCGGATCCGTGCCGGCACGCCCTGGTGCCGCAGCGCCGCGACGGCGAGCAGCGAGAAGTCCCGGCAGCAGCCGCCGACCCGGTCCTCGGGCGCCCGTGGCGCGTCGAGCGGTGCGTCGTGCCGGGCCTGGTCGGTGGCCAGCAGCCGGTCGATCCACCGGTGGTTGATGTCGTCGGCGTGGTCGGCGGGCAGCTTGACGTTCGGGTCGCGGTAGTGGGTGATCACGTTGCGGACCACGGCGGTCAGCTCGCGCGGGTCGGTGGGCAGCTTGTCGAACAGGTGCGCGTACGCCCCCGGGTCGCTGAACGCGGTCTGCCGGGTGTTGTTCATGGGGGGTTCACACTCCACTGTGGTTGGTCGGTCGGACGGGCACGGCGACGTGCACGAAGGGGTCGTCGTCGGCGATCTCGCACCACTCGGCGAAGTAGATCTCGCGCGGTGCGCCGGTCACCGGCAGTGCAGCCTCGCGGATGTGGTCCTGGACGTCGTCGTAGGCCAGCATGATCTTTGGGTAGAAGCAGTCGCCGCGGGGCACCGTGGCGGCCGCCATGACCGCTGCGGGCTCGACCCGGATGGCGATGTCGCGGACGGGCTCGACGGTGCCGCTGAACGGCAGTCCGATCTCGACGGTCGCCTCGCTGTCCGGGGTGACGTGGCCGTGGAAGAGGATCCAGCGCTCGCCGAGCGGTGTCGCACCGGACCCGCGCAGATGCGTGGCGATCTCGGCGGCGCAGGCCAGGGTCGTCGGCACCAGGGACTGCTGGTCGCAGTCGCGGGTGATGCAGGCAACCTTGGTCTCGGGGCGGTCGAGCAGCGTCACGGCGTACGGCCGGCGGGCCGGACCGCCCTGGGTGAGCTGCTGGCGGAGGTACTCGACGCTGCCCCGGCGCGACCGGGTCTGCGCCTCCTGCGCCTGCCACCAGCGATCGAGCCGGATCGCGGCCTCGGTGTCGTCGCCGGCGAGCACCTCCGCGACCACGGACAGCGGCATGTCGAGCTGGCGCAGCAGGCTGATCCGGCAGGCGCGTTCGACCTGCTCGGTGGAGTACCGTCGATAGCCGGTGGCCGGGTCGACGCTCGCTGGGCGGAGCAGACCGGACACTTCGTACAGTCGCAGGGCTTTTGCTGACAAACCCGTCCGCCGGCCGAACTCCCCGATGGTCAGCTCACGCACGTCCATGACGACAAGTCTTCACCCTGCCCAAGGGGCAAGGTAAAGAGCGCAACGCAATGGGTATCAGGATGCGTCTCCTTAAATAAGCGACCGGGAGGACGCCGCATGCCGCCCGACAATCCCGCCAAGTCCGAATCCGCCCCCGATACCGACCCAGCCCAGGCGAAGAAGAAGGGCCGGCTCTCCACGATCCCGCGGTGGGCCCGGATCTGCGTGATCGTCGGCGCGATCCTGATGGTCGCCAGCGGTGGCCTGATCGTCACGTCGCAGGCGCTGCTCGCCCGCTACGAGGGCGCCGTCACCACCGAGGACCTCTTCGGCGAGGGCGACGACGTCGAGCCGAAGAGTGACATCAAGGGGCCGCTCAACATCCTGCTCGTCGGCATCGACCCGCGCGAGGAGACCCAGCTGCCGCTGGCCGACTCGATCATGATCATGCACATTCCGGACGGGCTCGACCGCGGCTACCTGTTCTCGCTGCCACGCGACCTCGTGGTCGAGATTCCGGCATTCCCGAAATCCGGCTTCAAGGGCGGGCACGAAAAGCTCAACGCCGCGATGGCGCTGGGCAGCCGGGTGCCGGGCGGTGGCACGCCCGACCGGGCCAAGGGCTTCGAGCTGCTGTCGAAGACGGTCTCGGCGTACACGGGCATCACCCGGTTCGACGCGGGCGCGATCGTCAACTTCAGCGGTTTCAGGAAGATCGTCGACGCGATGGGCGGCGTCACCATGACGGTCGACCAGGACGTCGTCTACTCGGAGCACATGACGCCCGACGGCAAGCACCGGCCCAACAGCGGCTGTGGCTGCGAGCATCCGTACTACGGGCCGCGGGCCAAGTACGTCCGCGGCACCCACAAGTTCAGCGGCTGGCAGGCGCTCGACTACGTGCGGCAGCGCTACGGGGTCAAGGACGGCGACTACGGCCGGCAGCGGCACCAGCAGCAGTTCGTGAAGGCGATGGCGCAACAGGCGCTGAGCAAGGACGTGCTGTTCGACTTCCCGAAGCTCGACCGGGTCATCCGGGCGGCCGGCGAGTCGCTGGTGTTCAACGGCCGCGGGCACAGCGTCGCGGATTTCGCGCTCGCGCTGCGCGGCATGCGCGAGGACTCGATCACGATGGTCAAGCTCAAGGGCGGACTGCTTCGCAACGACAGCGGCTCGTACGCCGGTGAGGCCCTGCAGCCCGAGGCGAAGGAGTTCTTCGCCGCGGTCCGTGGCGGCACGGCCGACGCGTTCATCGCCGCGCATCCGGAGATGGTCAACAAGTAGTCTTCTGGGAATGTCGGAGAGCCGGATCCGGGAGACCTACGACACCGTCGCGGCGGCCTACGACGCCGCCCTGCGATCGGAGCTGGCGGCCAAGCCGCTCGATCGCGCGCTGCTCGACGCGCTGCTGTCGCTGTGTCCGGGACTGGTCGCCGACGTGGGCTGCGGGCCCGGGCACGTGACCCGGTACCTGGCCGCCCGGCACCGGGGCGTGGTCGGTGTCGACCTGTCGCCGGCGATGGTGGAGATCGCCCGGGAGGCGGCGCCGCAGCTGAGCTTCGAGGTGGGCTCGATGCTGGACCTGCCGGTCGCAGACGGTGCGTGGTCGGGGATCGTGGCGTTCTATTCGATCATCCATCTGGGGCCCGCGGAGCGCGCGCGGGCGTTCCGGGAGTTCGCCCGGGTGCTGCGCGCCGGCGGCTGGGCGCTGGTGTCGTTCCACGTGTCGGCCGCCGACCAGCCGCCGGGAAGCGCGCATCACCTGAGTGAGTGGTTCGGGTCTGTCGTCGATCTCGACGCGTACTACCTCGATCCGGCTGCGGTGACCGCCGACCTGGTGGCGGCCGGGTTCACGGTCGCGGCCACCACCCTGCGTGAGCCGGTGCCCGGTGCGGAGTTCCCGAGCCGGCGGTGTTACCTGCTAGCCCAAGCTGACGCGGAGCGTCGGTAGGCGCCAGGTGGCCGGGTCGGGGATCCGTTCCGTTCTGTCCGCGAGCCTCAGGTCGGGATAGCGGTCGAAGAGGGCCGTCAGGGCCACCTCGGTCTGGACGCGGGCCAGCGGTGCGCCGAGACAGAAGTGCGCGCCGTGGGCGAAGCTCAGGTGGTTGTTCGGCGCGCGGTCGACGTCGAAGCGGTCCGGGTCGGCGAACGCCCGTGGGTCGCGGTTGGCGGCGGCCAGGACGGCGGTGACCGGCTCGCCCTTCTTGATCAGCTCGCCGCACAGCTCGACGTCCTCGCCGGCCTGGCGGGGGATGGTCAGCAGCTGGGGGCCGCACCAGCGGAGCAGTTCCTCGACGGACCTCGTGTCCCGGAAGGCGGTCAGCTGGTCGCGGTGGTCGAGCAGGGTCGGTATGGCGTTGGCGATCAGGTTGGTCGGTGTCTGGCCGGCCAGGACGAGGTGCCAGACGAAGGTGACGAGCTCGGCGTCGGTGAGGTCCTCCGTCACGAGCCGGCTGAGCACGTCCGGGCCGGGTGACGTCCTCCGGCGTGCCACGGCGGCCTGTGCGCCTTCGATGACGGCCGGGATCGCTTCCTTGAACGCCGCACCGTGGCCGGCGGCGACGGCCCGGCCGTAGACGTGCCACTGTGGACGATCCTCGGCCGGCACGCCGACCAGCTCGCAGATCACCTCCATCGGCAGCGGGGTCGCGAAATGGCGCAGCAGGTCGACGGTGCCGTCCTGGTCGGCGGCGCGTTCCAGCCCGTCGAGCAGGTCGTCGACGATCTCGCGTAGCCGCGGTCGCGACGCGGCGGCGGTGCGGGCGGAGAAGCCGGGCGTCACCATGCGGCGCAGGCGGGCGTGCTCGGCACCGTCGATGTGCTGCATGGTCCGCAGGTACGGCCGGCAGTGCGCCGGGACGTCGAGGCGCTGGAAGCTCTCGTCGCCGAGGGTGAACCGCGGGTCGGCCAGGAAGGCCCTGGCCTCGGCGTGCCGGGTCACCGCCCACATGGTGCCGAAGCCCGGCGCCACGAGGGCGACCACGGGCGCCTGCTCGCGGGCGTGCGCGTACCCGGTGAAGGGGTCGCGCAGCAGGTCCGGGTCGCCGAGCTGAATCTCGACCGTCACTTTTCCTCCCTAGATGTTACCGTCAGATGTTCTCATCATCCGAATGGCGGCGATATCTTGACACGGACATCCACCGCGGCGCCAGGGCTGGAGCCGATCGCGACAGGAGAGGCATGGCCCAGGCAGCCGGCTACTCGGTCGTCCTCTGCAACACTGACGAGGACCAGGCCAAGGAGGCCCGCTACCTGGACATCGCGCTGAGCGCGAAC